>CAYVPM010000151.1:0-6484 GCA_964453475.1 uncultured Saprospiraceae bacterium
CCCGCATCCGAGTGCAATGTCGAGCCCGAGTGAGCCGCTGGGGATGGATTCTACTTCTACGGCTTGCTTGTCGCCAAGGCGCATGATGGTGCCGCGGCCGTAAGTTTTGTCAAGGCGGTCTATGGTCGCCTGAAGGGTTTTGAGGCGTTGATCTTTATCGTCTGCCATGCTCATGCTGTTGGTTGTTTACTTTGTTAATAAAAATGGTTTCAGGTTCAGGGTTTCGGGGTTGCTTAAAAAATTGATTTTGAACTGATTAATCAACAAATAATTGATTGTTGTTTAAAATCTGGGTACAAAAATAAACAAAGTGTTTTGTATTTAAAACATTTTGCGTGATTTTTTTAAAAAAAATTTTAAAGGCAGGGTACAACATGCAAGCTGAATGGCAGCATTGGGCGCCAACCCTACTATTAAGGTAAGGGATTTTTAGCAACTTGCAAGTATTTTTTTTCGAAATAAATCACGCAAGCCAAAGCCAACGACATTGGCAAAAACCAACAGAATTCAAAGCCCCAAGTCTAAACTTCCCCAAAATAACAAACCTGAATAGCCGCATTTTCTGTACTGTCTTCGAAGAAGTCAACCTTTGGGTCCTAAGCGATGGCTCGTTGTGCATGAATTTTTACCACATAGTTCACATAGTTCACATAGCCCGATAAGCGAAAAAAACTATGTGTACGATGTCTCTATGTGATCTATGCGGTTAGAGAGAAAGGAACCTTATTTTGAAAACAGCGCACATAGAATTGACTTCTTCGAAGTCGGTACACAATATGCAGCGTCAGTTTGATAAATCAGGCACTGGGTCTTTCTGGCGCCGGCGCGCTCGCGTGGTAGTCGCGTTGCACGCGCAGGGCATAGTCGTCCAAAAGCTCGATGACCCGCTCGCGTTTCGGCGATTGCACAATCAAGCCCACATGGTAGGTCTCGTCGGTCATGCGCCACACAATTTCCTTGTCGTTGAACTGGCTGATGTCGGGCTGCTTTTGACGGGCGAGGGATACGATGATGCCGGCATGGTCGTTGCGTACTTTGGGGAGCTGGTATTTTTTTCCTGCGGCTACGGCAGCCTCGATTTTTGCCCATTCGAACCACAAATTGATGCCCGAAGAGGCTTCCACCATTTCGGCGAGGTGTGCACCGCCGACACGACAAGCCGTTTCGAGGAAATAAATTTCACCAGTTTCATGGTTTTTGATGAATTCGGTATGGCTGGCGCTGTACTGCATTCCAAAAGCCTTCATCACGTCTTCATTGATTTTTAACAGACGCTTTTCGTCTTCAGAGCCAAATGGCACGGTGGCGCTGCGGAAAATACCGCCGCCATGCGCCACTTCAAATGGTGTGGAGAGGTACATGGAGGCACGAGAGAAAATCACCTTGCCGCCCATCGACAGCGAATCGACGTGGTACACATCACCGGGCTTGAACTGCTCTACAAGGTAATGATGGCGTTTGTCGCCGAGGCTGTGGACATGTGCCCATAGTTCCTCACCTGAATACACCTTTTTCATGCCCGTGGCCGAAGCTTGTCCCCGCGGTTTGACAATCCAGGGGCCTGGAAAATCCTTGATAAATTTATTGATCGCCGCATCATTAAAAAGCGGACTGAAGCCGGGTACCGGAATGCCGGCATCACGCGCTTCGATGCGCATGGCAAGTTTGTCCCTAAAATGGCGCGAAGTGGTTTGGCCCATACCGGGAATGCGGAAATGCTCGCGCAGGAAAGCGCCTTTTTCAACGTCAAAGTCATCGAGCGAAACAATGCGGTCAATTTTTTTGGAGCGCATCAGCCAGGCCAGGCCGGTGGCAGCATCGTTCATATCCCATTCATTGTCAGGGTTTTCCTGAATATAAAAGATATCGTCAAGCGCCTCTTTCGCCCAGGCTTTGTCGCTGTGCTTTTGTGACGTAACGAGGTAAACCGTTGCGCCGGCAGCTTTCATTCCGCGCAAAAAATCATTACCTTTAAAATAGCTGGCAATACAGAGAAATGTAGGTTGTTCCATAAATACGACGGGTGGGTGAGGAGAATGGGAAACACAAATGAAGGGATTATTTTTTACCTTCGCAATATTAACAAACAAAATCAACATGACCTCCACCGTCACCTACCTCGGCGACTTGCGCACCGAAGCCGTCCACCTCCAATCCGGAACCAAAATTATCACCGACCCGCCCCTCGACAACCAGGGCCGCGGCGAAGCTTTTTCACCCACCGACCTCTGCGCCACATCCCTGGCTTCCTGCATGATCACGATCATGGGCATCAGCGCCCGCAATCACGAGCTCGACATCACGGGCGCGCACGCGACGGTGAACAAAATCATGGCTGCCGACCCGAGGCGTATTGCACGTATTGAAATCAACATCAACATGCCGAAAAACGGGTTCAGTGAAGTGCAAAAAAAACTGCTGGAAGCAGCAGCCCGCAACTGCCCCGTGGCATTCAGTCTGGCAGCAGGAATCGAGCAGGTGATCGTTTTCGAGTGGTAGTTTATTAATTGGATAATTAGACATGAAAATCAAACAATACCTGGTACCCGTCGTATTGGCATTCACTTTTGCCCCATCCGCGTTATTCAGTCAAGGCCCCACCCAAAATCTTATCCGCTACGTCGATCCATTCATCGGCACGGGCGGGCATGGGCACACCTACCCGGGCGCGACCGCTCCTTTCGGATTGGTGCAGCTCAGTCCCGATACGCGCATCAACATGATGGATTGGGACGGCTGCTCCGGCTATCACTATTCCGACAGCTTGATATACGGGTTTTCCCATACCCACCTGAGCGGCACGGGTGTGGCTGATTACGGTGATATTTTGTTCATGCCTTTTGCGCGGGGCGCTGCCCTGAAACCGCTGGACTATGCTTCGGCGTTTAAAAAAAGCAAGGAAAAAGCAGAAGCAGGATACTATTCGGTGTTTTTGGAAAAAGACCGGATCCTGGCAGAATTGACAGCAACGGAACGTGTGGGCGTTCATCGCTACACTTACCCGCAAAACCGTGAATCTGGCAACCTGCTCATCGACCTGCGGCACCGCGACGAGGTGCTGGATGCCCATATCGAAGTGGTAAACAGCCAGGAAATCGCGGGCTACCGGATATCAAAAGCCTGGGCAACGGAGCAGCACGTGTACTTCGTGGCGCGATTTTCCAAGCGCTTCTCCAGCAGCATCATGCTCGATATGAGCAAAAATCCTATTGAAGCCCTGCCTAAAGTGACGAGCAAAGCCATCGTCGGGCTGCTCGATTTTTATTTGGACGGCGAACCACTGGTGGTTACTGTGGGCATTTCCGGCACCAGCATCGAAGGCGCGCGCCGCAACCTGGATGCCGAGTGTAATCACTTTGATTTCAATAATATTCGCAACCAAACCCAATCAAAATGGCAGAAACAGCTCTCCAAAATCCAGGTGGAAGGCGATAACGAGGAACAAAAAACTACCTTTTACACCGCCTTGTACCATACCATGATCGCCCCCAATATCTGGAACGACGTGGATGGACAATACCGGGGCCGCGACAAGAAGATACACCAGGCAGCAGGCCACGATGTGTACACCGTTTTTTCCCTCTGGGACACCTACCGCGCCTGCAACCCCCTGTACACCATCCTTGAACCGAAGCGTACCAACGATTTCATCCAAACTTTCCTGCGCCAATACGAGCAAGGCGGGCTGTTGCCCATCTGGGAGCTCTCTGGCAATGAAACCGACTGCATGATCGGCAACCACGCCATCCCGGTCATTGTCGATGCATACCAAAAAGGCATTCGCGATTACGACAGCAAACTTGCCCTGGAAGCTATGTTGAAAAGTGCCAACCAGGACCGTTACGGCATGAAATGGTATCGGGAAATGGGCTATGTTCCGGCAGATAAAGAACCGGAATCGGTGTCCAAAACCCTGGAATACGCCTACGACGACTGGTGCATTTCCTTGATGGCCAATGCCATGGGCGAAAACAAAGTCGCTGCTGAATTTGAAAAACGCTCCAACAATTACCTGAATGTCTTTGACTCGCAAACCTCGTTTTTCCGGGCAAAAAGAAATGCAAGTTTCCAGGATCCCTTCGATCCCTTCGAGGTCAATTTCAACTACACCGAGGCCAATGCCTGGCAGTACTCCCTGGCGGCCCCACAAGGCCTGACATTGGGCAACAACACGCTTCATTCCATCTACAAGGGCCAAATGGGCGCCCGGCTCGACGACCTGTTCAGCGCCAGCACCGCGACCACGGGCCGCAACCAAGCCGATATCACCGGCCAAATTGGCCAATACGTGCACGGCAATGAACCCAGCCACCACATGGCCTACCTCTACCAATACCTGAACCGGCCCTGGGACACGGAAAAGCGGGTCCGCGAAATTATGGAAACCATGTACCACAACCAGCCGGATGGCCTCAGCGGCAATGAGGACTGCGGGCAGATGTCGGCCTGGTACGTGATGTCGGCCCTCGGTTTTTACCCGGTTGCGCCCGGAAACCCGGAATACACCTTCGGCACACCCTTGTTCGAACGCGCCACCATCAAACTGGACAATGGCAAAAAATTCGTGATTGAGGCGCCCGGCGTTTCAAAATCAAAGTTTTACGTGGAAACAAAACAGCTCAACGACACGATGTTGCGGACCTCTTCTTTCAAGCACGAAGCGCTGGAAAAAGGCGGCATACTAATTTTTGAAATGAGCGAACAGCCTACCACCCATAAAACGATGACCCGTTACAGCACCGAGTGGCCCATCGTCCCCACGCCTTATGTGCATGTCGGCAAGCGCGTGTTCCGCGATCAGCAGCGCCTGGAACTGGCATGCCTTAACCCGGAGGCAAAAATTGTGTACACCCTTGATGGCTCGGAGCCAACAGCGCGATCAACCCAGTACACCGCTCCTATAGTAATAAAGAAAACCAGCTTGCTTAAAATGGCCGCGTTTTACAAAGGTGAAAAAAGCCATACTGCCGAAGCGGTGTTCAGCAAAATTTCGGATGCGCTCAAAGTACTGCGTTACAACACCAACTACAACGCCCAATACACCGCCCGCGGCAACGAAGGCCTTATCGATGGCATCCGGGGCAGCAAAACCGATTTCCGCACGGGCGACTGGCAAGGCTTCGAAGGCGTGAACCTGGATTTAGTGATCGACCTCGGCAAATCCATCAATATAACCAGCGTCAGCGCAGGCTTCTTGCAAGACGAAAACGCCTGGATATTTTATCCCAGCAAAATGCAGGTGGAAATTTCGGAGAACGGCAAGGATTTTACGCCGGCAGGAGAAGTTGCCTGCACCGTGGCGCCTACTGAAAAAGGGGTGCTGCAACAAGACTTCATCCTTGAATTACAAGGCAAAAAAGGGCGCTATGTGCGGGTTGTAGGTGTTTCACTGGGGAAGTGCCCAGACTGGCACAAAGGGAGCGGGTATGCCTGTTGGGTTTTTGCCGACGAGGTGGTGGTGCGGTAGGGCTTGTGTCAAAAGGCTTGGCCAAGAAAACCGAACCAATTTTAATTTCGTTCGAGCGCTTAGGCCTTCCAGATTTTGAAAATATGGAAGGTCTTGGCCAAGAAAATCGAAATAAAGTTTGGCGATATTTTCAATTCTGATCCTTTTGACACAACCCCTATCTACGCTGCCTTCCACGTCGCTCCATACTGCTCCACCAACAGGTCATCGTAGTAATCTGCTTTTTCGAACAGCTGCTGCAGCATGTTCTTGCCTGTATCCTCATTGAGGTAGCGGTCGAAGATGAGCAGTGAGAGCACGATGTCCTGATCGTTCAGGCTGAGCGTGAGGGCTTCGTTGTTGTAGTTTTCCCGCAACAGGAACTCGTACAGGGGTTTGATGTTTTCTTTGGGAAGTTCGCACAATACCGTGTCGGCAGAGATAAGTCCCGATTTTTCGTGGTAGCTCACTACGATGGTCGCGCTGCCTTGTTTCACTTCCCAGGCGTTGTGGCCACAGCGACTCAAGTGCACATCGTGGCCGATGCTGGCAATCAGGTTTTCCACACTTTTGGCGACGCCTGATGGTTGGTAGGCTTGGGCGGAGTTGGGCAGTTCGATGCGGTGTCCGCAATGGGTGCAAAGCTTGTTTTCCACCTGCGCTTCTGTGACGATGTTCAGACAGCCGACACAGCGCGCAGCCTGCTCGCCATTCAGTATTCCAAAACCGTCGAGGGTGTCTTTCAAAAACCTGACGGGAAGTGAAAACCCGGTATTGTCGCCATTGCGCATCACAAAGGTATTCACCCCTACTACTTCACCATCGTTGTCCACCAGCGGTCCGCCGCTGTTACCGGGGTTGAGCGCTGCGTCGATGTGCAGGTAGGGGATGCCGTTCATCACCTCGGCGGCATTGGAAATGATGCCGCTTTTCAGGGAAAATTTCAAGCCAAAAGGGTGGCCGATCGCAGTTACCATGTCGCGCTCGCGCAGCACTTTTTCATGGCCCAGGATGATCTCCGGCATTTCCTCTGCGTCC
>CAYVPM010000152.1:0-6478 GCA_964453475.1 uncultured Saprospiraceae bacterium
ACCACAACCTGGAGGTAATGGGCAAAGCAGGTCGTAACCGCTGGAAAGGCCGCAGGCCACGTGTACGTCCGGTTGTGATGAACCCAGTCGATCACCCGATGGGTGGTGGCGAAGGTCGCGCATCTGGTGGCCACCCGCGCTCACGCAATGGTATCAAGTCGAAAGGTCAAAAGACCCGCAGCCGTACCAAACCGTCGAACGCGCTGATCATCAACCGCCGGAAAACAGGAAAATAGACATGAAATAGATTGATGTGTCAAGGCATCATTCATCATTCATCATTCATCAATTGTAATTAAGCAAATGCCGCGTTCACTCAAAAAAGGCCCATATATCCACCACACGCTGTTGGAGAAAGTGGCTAAGGCAAAGCAGAGCACTCGCAAACAGGTGATCAAAACTTGGAGCCGCTCATCGATGATTATCCCCGATATGGTCGGCGAAACCATCGCGGTGCACAATGGAAAAACTTTTGTACCTGTATTTGTGACAGAAAATATGGTTGGCCACAAATTGGGCGAATTTTCTCCCACCCGGAACTTCCGGGGCCACGCCGGAAACAAAAAATAAATAAAGCATCCAGCATCTAATACAATGGAAGCAGTAGCAAAACTTAGAAATGTTCCAATGTCACCGCGTAAAATGCGCCTGGTGGTGGACAATATCCGCGGTAAAAACGTGATGGACGCCTTGGGCATCCTCAAATACACGAACAAGGAAGCTGCGGTTTGGCTTGAAAAATTGGTCCTTTCTGCCATCAACAACTGGGAACAGAAAGCTGACCAGGAAGGCGCAGCCGATGATTACGGGCTCTACATCAAAACAGCGTTCGTTGATCCAGGCGGCATTATTTACCGCTTCCTGCCAGCACCACAAGGCCGTGCTTACCGTGTGCGCAAGCGCCGCAACCACGTAACCCTGGTAGTGGCCAACAGCGTCCCATTCAACGAAGAAGACTAAACCCGGAAACCAGTTCAATTACACCATCACTCATTCGTACCAATAATAATGGGTCAAAAAGCAAATCCGATAGGCAATCGTCTAGGCATCATCCGAGGTTGGGATTCCAACTGGTATGCTGACAAAGATTACGGTCTCAAAGTGGTAGAGGACGAAAACATCCGCAACTACCTCCGCGCCCGTCGTCCAAAAACAGCGACTGCTGATCCACGTGATCGTAACAAGCCAGTACAATACGGCATCTCGCGTATCGCCATCGAGCGTACCATGCGCCGTGTAACTGTCACCATCCATACCAGCCGCCCCGGTATCATTATCGGTAAAGGTGGCAAAGAGGTTGACCTTATCAAGGAAGAGCTCAAAGTGCTTACGGGCAAAGAGGTGCAGATCAATATCTTCGAGATTCGTAAGCCTGAATTGGACGCGAACATAGTCGGTGAGCAAATTGCGAAGCAAATCGAAGCCCGTATCAACCACCGCCGTGCCATTAAAGGCGCCATTCAAGGCACCATGCGTGCCGGTGGAGAAGGCATCAAGGTTCGCATCAGCGGCCGTGTTGGCGGCGCAGAAATTGCCCGTACAGAAGAATATAAAGAAGGACGTACACCATTGCACACTTTCCGTGCAGATATTGACTACGCCTGGGTTGAAGCCCAAACCGTTTACGGTAAAATCGGCATCAAAGTATGGCTCTTCAAAGGAGAAGTTTTGCAGAAACGCGAACTGACGCCATTTGCAGCAGCTGAAGGAACAGGAAGTGACCGCCCAGCAGACCGTGGCAACGACCGTGGCGGAGATCGTGGAGATCGCCGTGGCGGAGAACGCGGAGAGCGTCGTGGCGGCGGCGGTGGCCGTGATGGAGATCGTCGCGGTGGCGGCGGTGGCGGAGATCGCCGCGGTGGCGGCGGCGGCGGAGATCGCCGCGGTGGCGGCGGTGGCGGAGATCGCCGCGGTGGCGGCGGCGGTGGAGATCGTCGCGGTGGCGGCGGCGGCGGAAGAGGTTAATCCCGGAACCCCGCAACAATAACAACAATTCATTCAAATTCGAGTCAATAATATTGATTGACAGGCTTTTAAATTCATCAAACGATGTTACAGCCCAACCGTCAGAAGTATCGCAAACAACATAAAGGCCGCAACCGTGGTCTGGCCCACAAAGGAAGCAGCATTTCCTTTGGCTCTTTTGCGCTGAAATCTTTGGAATTCAGCCGACTGACAGGCCGCCAACTGGAATCGGCGCGTATCGCACTCACCCGTAACATGAAACGTGAGGGTAAAGTGTGGATCCGGGTATTCCCCGACAAGCCCGTTACCTCCAAGCCTGCAGAAGTGCGTATGGGTAAAGGTAAAGGTGCTGTCGACCACTACGTTTGTGAAGTACAACCAGGTCGCATCATTTTTGAGATTGAGGGTGTAAGCGAAGAACTCGCACACGCATCTCTCCGCCTGGCGGCTCAAAAATTGCCGGTGCTCTGCAAATCAGTCACCCGGCACGATTACGAAGGATAAATACCAAGATTGGAAAGCGTGTAATTCATGATCATTTTTTCCAATTATCAAATTCAATAAACAATGGCAAAGGAAAAATTTGCACCTGCTGAACTTAACGACGAGCAATTGGGTACTGAACTCCAGGCTCGGGAAAAAGAATACCAGCAAATGAAATTCGACCACGCTGCGAAAGGCATCGCCAATCCGATGGAACTCCGTGACATGCGCCGCGATATCGCACGCATCCATACCGAAGTTCGCAGCCGTGAACTGGCCGCAATGACCCCTGAGCAACTGGAGATGCGTTCGAAGATTCGCGCGCGCCGCCGCCGCCAGAGATAAGCAGTACTTTTTAAGCAAGAAAATTTACATCGTCATAGATGGAATCACTAACTAGAAATCTTCGCAAACAAAGAACCGGCATGGTTGTATCCAACAAAATGGACAAAACCATTACGGTTAAGGTGGAACGTCGCCTGATGCACCCGCTTTATGGCAAGTTCGTAAAGCGCTCCAACAAATTCTTCGCTCACGACGAAGAAAACGCCTGCAATGTGGGCGACCTGGTGCGCATCATGGAAACCCGTCCGCTCAGCAAAAACAAACGCTGGCGCCTGGTCGAAATCATCGAAAAAGCGAAATAATAATATCCGGTCGATGCAACGCGGCTTACGGTTCTGGAATTTTTAATTCCGTCCACCGTCCACCGTCTACCATCCACCGTAAAATAAAAAAGTCATGATCCAGCAAGAGTCTCGTTTGAATGTAGCCGACAATTCCGGCGCGAAAGAAGTGCTTTGCATTCGTGTGCTCGGGCACACGCGGCAGCGCTACGCAGGAGTTGGTGACACAATCGTCGTCACGGTAAAAGATGCATCTCCAGGCGGCTTGAAAAAAGGCACAGTATCTAAAGCTGTTATCGTTCGTACGAAAAAAGAAATCCGCCGCAAGGACGGCTCTTATATCCGCTTCGACGACAACGCAGTTGTGCTGCTCAATGCTTCGGAAGAACCAAGAGGTACCCGTATTTTCGGTCCAGTTGCGCGTGAACTGCGCGAAAAAGACTTTATGCGTATCATCTCATTGGCGCCTGAGGTACTGTAAACTTTAGCATAAACTTGATTTGAATGTTTGACTAAAAGGTCTGACGTTCTAAATCTTAGAATCAATAACAATGGCTACGAAAAATACATCGAAGCGTTTTGCACCAAAAATTCACATCCGCAAGGGTGATCGCGTGATTGTTCTTGCCGGCGACGACAAAGGCAGGACAGGCGAGGTGATTGAGCTGATCCCAAGCAAATACCGCGCTGTTGTGGAGGGCGTGAATATTGTAAAGAAACACGTTAAAGCTACACAGAACGAAAGTGGCGGCATCGTTGAAATGCCCGCTTCGATCCATATTTCAAATCTCTCTTTGGTTGATCCAAAATCTGGAGAGGCTACACGCATCAGCTATCGCGTCGACAACGATGTGAAAGTGCGCATTTCAAAAAAATCAGGCAACGTCATTAAGTAATGAAATACGTACCTAGACTCAAGCAAAAATACAACAAGGATGTTGTGCCTGCTCTTATGGAGCAGTTCAACTACTCCTCTGTTATGCAGGTGCCCCGTTTGGAGAAAATCTGCATCAACCAGGGTATCGGTGATGCCACGGGCGACAAAAAACTTGTTGACAACGCTGCTGCTGAACTCAGCATCATCGTCGGCCAGAAAGCCGTGTCGACAAAAGCAAAGAAATCCGTGTCGAACTTCAAACTTCGCGAAGGCATGCCGATCGGCGTGCGCGTCACCCTGCGTGGCGAGCGGATGTATGAATTCCTCGACCGTTTTATCTCTGTTTCATTGCCCCGTGTGCGTGACTTCCGCGGCGTGAACGACAAGTCGTTCGACGGCCGAGGTAACTACAGCATGGGCATTACCGAGCAAATCATTTTCCCTGAAATCGATATCGATAAAGTGAGTAAAATCACAGGCATGGATATCTCTTTCGTGACAACTGCGGGCACCGACCAAGAAGCGTTCGCACTGTTGAAGGAACTTGGTATTCCATTTAAAAAATAACGCAAGCCGTTCATTTTCAAGTAATAAAGAAACATGGCAAAGAAATCAGTCATCGCCCGCGAACACAAGCGCCAACGTATGGTCGCCAAGTACGCCGAGCTTCGCAAAAAACTGAAAGAGGCTGGAGATTATGAAGCGCTGGACAAACTTCCACGCAACGCCAATCCCATCCGCTTGCACAACCGTTGCTTGCTCACTGGCCGTCCGAAAGGATACATGCGCAAGTTTGGGGTATGCCGCGTAAAATTCCGCGACCTGGCCCTTTACGGCAAGATACCTGGAGTAACAAAAGCTTCCTGGTAAATTTAAATGTGCCTGGTCAAGAAAATTTTTGACCGGGCGCCAACCCGCCTTCGCCTAGGCTTCGGCGGGTAAACAACAACTATCAACATCAACTTTTGATAAAATGCACGTCACCGACCCGATAGCAGACTATCTGACCCGCATTCGCAACGCGCAAATGGCGGGACATCGTATCGTCGAGATTCCGGCTTCCAACCTGAAGAAGGCGATAACTGAGATCTTGTACGACCAGGGTTATGTCCTCAAATATACCTATGAGGAAAAGAATGACAAGAACAAACAGGGCTTGATCAAGATTGCCTTGAAATATGACCCTGCTACCAAGGTTCCGGTTATCCGTGAATTGGTGCGCGTCAGCCGTCCTGGTCTTCGCAAATTCTCAGGTTCTACTGATATTCCTCGGATTATCAATGGCTTAGGTATCATGATCGTATCTACTTCTAAAGGTGTGATGACGGATAAAAAAGCCCGAGAAATGAATGTAGGAGGCGAGTTGCTCTGCTACATTTGCTAATCAGCCCAATTTATGATGGCCGCAAGCCATTGGTTTTGAACAAAGAAAAAATCGCCTGAAGCACTAGCCGAGGGACAAAAAATAAACGGATATGTCACGCATTGGTAAATTGCCAATTCCACTCCCAGCAAAAGTGGAAGTATCGGTAGCCTCTGATAACACGGTCACCGTGAAGGGCCCAAAAGGTACGCTTTCTCAGAAAATTGACCCGGATATCGTGGTCAAAATAGGGGAGGGTGAGCTGAATGTAGAGCGCCCAACCGACCAAAAGCGCCACCGCTCTTTGCACGGCCTCTATCGCTCCCTGGTGAGCAATATGGTAGTAGGCGTCAGCGAGGGCTATACCCGCGAGATGCAGGTGATAGGCGTTGGTTACCGCGTTGAGAATCAGGGCAACCTGCTCACGCTGACCATTGGCTACTCCCACCCGGTAATGTTCCACATCCCGTCGGAAATCAAGGTGAGCACGGCCATGGAAAAAGGTGTTCCACCGCTGATTCGCCTGGAGTGCATCGACAAAGAGCTTTTGGGGCAGGTATGCGCCAAGATTCGCGCCTTCCGCAAGCCGGAGCCTTACAAAGGAAAGGGTATCATGTTCAAAGGGGAAATTATTCGCCGTAAAGCTGGCAAAACGGCAGGCGCCAAGAAATAACCTTTTTGAAATGCTTATGTACATATTGTTCTACAACAGTGTACAAAACAATTAAAATCGAATACAATACTTTTCCGGTCGGTTATCGGAATCGTTAAAATAGAAACACAGTAATGAATCGCACTAAAGAGCAAAGCCGCAAACGCCTCCACATGCGTATCCGCAACAAGATCAGCGGAACAACGGAGCGCCCACGCTTGAGCGTTTACCGCTCCAACAAGGCCATTTACTGCCAATTGATTGACGACCAGAAAGGCCATACCCTGGCTGCCGCTACATCACAAGGCGTAAAAGGTACCAAAACGGAGCAAGCTGCTGCTGTAGGCAAGCTTATCGCCGAACGCGCAAAAGCCACGGGCATCGAAACCATTGTGTTTGACCGCGGTGGATATCGTTACCACGGACGTGTTCGCTCGCTTGCCGAGGGAGCCCGCGAAGGTGGATTGAAATTCTAAAATGCAATTGTTTGCCACTGCGCGTCGCAAGGGCAA
>CAYVPM010000153.1:0-6451 GCA_964453475.1 uncultured Saprospiraceae bacterium
GGCGCCTGCCCCATGTGGAACCCCCAACAAAATGAGTGAAAAGCCAATTAATGGCAACGCTTGTTCAACAAAGGACTTTGGCACCAGCAAACCAGAGAGTGCAATCAGATAAGTGATGACCTGCACAGTCCTTCGTTTTTCCGATATGTCTAATACATTTGTCATTCCGTTATTAGTCAACTAAGCTTTCTAAAATCAGTGTTTTAGGAAACGACCAATTTTCAATTGCTAACTTTAACAGGAGACAAAACAGTTCTTTTTTTTGTTTAACTTAATGTTGCAATTCTTTAAACAAAATTATAAAAATCTAAAAATTGGGCATTTAAAGTTAAAAAACGTGATTCTTCCTCTGTTCAATTCATATCGAATCTCGTTGAGCAAATGCGGGATAAAACAGAAGATTTTGGTGAGGCGTGCATCAACCAAAGTGTCGAACACGACGAAAATTTGTAACGCTGATTGGCCCCTCTCCCCTCTTTTCTAAATACCAACCCTTACCCCGTCCACCTCGTCAACCCATCAGTCAAGTCAAGGCAGCGTCTTTCAGTGAAAGAAACCAGAAGATTTTAGGGGAAAAAAAACCGCCCCGCAACATCACGTCACGGAGCGGCCACAGTTTAAAATCAAGTATTTGTTTTACTGCTTTACAAATTTCTCAACACCCAGCACCTTGCCGTCCGACACTACCTGCAGGAAGTACAAGCCCGCAGCCAAATCTCGTGCGTCAACCGTCTGCAACGCCGTACCGGCAAGCGCCTTGCTTTCCAGCACCAGCCGGCCGGTCAGATCTGTGACCCGGAATATGGTGCCAGGGCCTGCCACTTGCGGAAGCGAGACCTGGAAACTGCCAGCGTTCGGGTTCGGGAAAATGCGGATTTGCGCCAACTGCTGCGGCTGGGTGGTACCAACCATCTGATCGGTGCAGAACTCCAGGTTGTCGATACCAACCACCGACCGGGCGGCGGCAACGGAGTTTTGTACACACACAACCAACAAGTGTTTGGCCGGGTTCAAGGCCATGTCCACCGTGATGGCCGCCATTTTCCAGGTGGTGTAGGAGGTATCTACCAGCAGCTTGTGTATCACTTGCGGACTAGGGTCGCTCAGTGATTCCTGCAAGCGGAACTCCAACACCGTGTTGCCCGGACTGCCCGCACCGAGGTAATTGATGGCGCTCAAGCCGATGTAGGCCGTACTGCCATTCATTTTTGTAAGGTCCTGGTAAATTCCCGCAAAATGCTCCTTGCCGCCAATCAGCACCACATGACCATCGTCGGAAGCACCTTCATCCTCCACCACGGCTGCTCCATCGCCGGGGTTGGGGAACAGTTGCCAGTTTTCCACGGCGCCGCCTTCGCCAAGGTGGCCAGGAACAAGCCCTGCATCAAAGTCGCCGTTTTTCACGCGGTCGCCGCCCGGACAAGCGGTAATAGTTGGAAGATTGTCATTTGGATTGGCCTTACATTTGACGATGATTGTTCTGCAATATTCACGTTGACAAAGCACCCCGTTCTCGGTGCGTTTCACCAACATGCATACGTTGTAAATACCCGGAAGCGCGAAAGTCACCATGATGGTGTTGTTCCCGGTTGAAGTGAAAGTCTGCGTGCCGCCAGGGCCTGTGATCGTCCAGGTCACCATATCGTTGGGACAAAGCGCCACAGGCTTGAATTTTCGGGTACAAGAGAACTTGTTGCCCTTCACTTTAAAGCCCGCTGCTACCTGAGCCATCAACGCACTACAAGGGCATGGGCAAGGCCGGAAGACAAAGTTGACCTTGCATTCGCACACCATTGTGCCGCATTGGCCGGTGACAGTCAGCATATAATTAACGCCCGGACTAAACCAGGCAGGGTTGAGGGTTATGTCATAGTGCCCGGTTGGGCTTCCTGTAAAAAGCTGGTACAACGGAACCGTACCACCTGCAACTGAATTGCCGGATGGCATCTCTACGATCGACCACTGCACCGAACTTCCGAGGCACGCGGCTGAACTGCAAGTCATGTTCCCGTGGAAAAAGAACAACTGATTCGGGTCGGGCTTTGTGCAAGGCAGGATAACCTGATCCGGCTGGTTGCACTTGGCATTTACCACCACCTGCGGCCAGGAACTGTTATAAAACTGCTCTGCGGAGAAACCTACGCAGGCACAGGTATCGCAAGGCACCTCCAACTGGAACTTGATCAAACAGGGCGGACAGGGCATGCCGCCGCAATTGCCCACAAGCTTGATGCAGTACACACCTGACTGATCCAGCAAACTCTGCGGAATGCTGAACGCGAAATTGGGCGCTGCCACTACACCGGTCATTGTAATCATGGTGCCACTGGGCTGTATCAGCATCCAGTCCACCGTGGTAGGAGCAGGGCAATTCCCCTGGCAATTGAAAATACCGCTGATGGGCAATGGCTGGCCGTTGGGCGGACAATTGATCAGCACCGGCTGGCCGCCGCAACTTACGGGTATGGATGGCCCGGAATTCGGTCGGATAAACAAGTTGCTGAACGTGCCGCAGGCGCATGGACCGCAATCAATTTGTACGGTCGTGCACATCAGCTTGAAATTGCAATCGTCGAACACGCTTACACAAATCTGATAGGTGCCGCTTTGGGTGAAAGTGAAAGTCCAGGAGCCATTGGCAGGCACCACCACTTGTATCACCGGAGGGCCTCCCAAAATGTAAGGCGGCGTGCTGAAGAAGTAGCAAGAGTCGAATTGGGGCGCCGTGACGGTAATCGAACAGCCGTTCTGCACTACCGTGAAGCCTTGGGCGATAAGGTTGCCAAAGGTGACAGGGTCTTCGCAACAGTCGCTACATTCCACCACAATGGTTTCCTGGAAGAATTTTTCAAAACAAATCAGGCCCGTATGCGGGTTTATTTCAATGGCCAACCAGGAAATGACATAAGTGCCGCTCTGCGCATAGGTATGCATGGGCATATCGCCGCCCACAAAATTGCCGACATCAATCGTGCCATCGCCCCAGTTAATCGACTCGATGTAATCACAGCCGAGGAGGCCGCCGATGCTTAAAGTGGCCTTGCACTTGGCATTGTCTACCGTGATGCTCACCGCATCTTTTATGCGCTGGCAGAACGCATCATAATTCTTGCAACAGGAGTCCAGCGGCGATTCGATGCAATCGAACTCGAAACTGGCGCCGCAATAAGGCTGCGGGTCAACACTTCCGTACAAAATATGGACATCCAGCACATGCGGGTTGCTGCCGCCGGGGTTGCACAAGGTAAGCGGGGAGAAGAAACCAGTAGGCAAAAAACCTATGGATGGCCGAATTGTAATCTGGTTGCCACTGCCGTTCATCTGCCATCCGGCATCGAGTACGACATTGCTGAAATCACCCGAACTCAGGGTAAGTTCAATGGCGGTGAAACAATTCGGCGCCAAATTGCCCACCTGCAACTCGTAACAGCAGTATTCTTCCACAGTGTGCAACTTCTGCCAGGTGATGAGCACCGAATCGCATTTCATAGGCGGCAACTCGATGAACACTTCCTTGCACACCGTATCGCGGCAGATCGTGTGCCCGCCATCGGTTGAAGCCGTCAGCACCAGGCATACCGTATGCCAGCCGGTCGTATTGAACGGATGCAGGATGCTGTTCAGGTTCGTGCTGCTGATCGGGCCGGCGTTGTCAAAATACCAATCCACCTGTGTAATGGCGGAACCGCAGCCCAGCGTGGCCAGCGAGGTGAATGCAGACGGGTTTTGGGGATAGCATTGAATGCCTGCCACGACGGAACATGGCTCTGCAATCTTTTGTACGCACACATCGTCCACAAATATGTAATTGTCTACCCTGGGCTGGCTTTGCGCAGCAGCAAAGGTGATGTTCTGTACATTCGGGTAGGCATTGGTGACGGTCATGCTGTGGAAGTACCAGGTGCCAGGCACATGGGTAGAATTTACATTCACCACCACGTGCTGGTCGCCGCCGCACTGGTGGCTGCAACTGCCGGTCGGGGCATATACCGTACAATTAGCCCCCGACATGATGGCGAAAAAAGTAAAGGGCGTTGTGACCGGCTCCTGGGGTGACCACCAAAAACCGACTTTGTAGGAACATCCTTGCTGGATGGTCATATTTAACGCCGATGAAATGCCCTCGCAGGTGTTCAAATCAAACCCTGCGTAGTTTTTACCGCAATGGGCCGCCAATGGCGCATAGAACTGATTGGGCACATCATTGTAATACCCCGGGAAATACGGGTTGGCTGTAGAATACCAGTCGCCAATGCTCGTCACGCTGGAACTGTTGTTCGATTGCTGCCAATTGCTGCAAAGCCCTATTTGGTTCGGACCATTCGGCGCGCCCATCTGGCCATTTTCAAAGCTGGGGTTGTCCACCAAATTGTTGGGGCAATCGCAGGCGCATTGTACCGTCACGGTTTGGGTGCAAGTCGTCACATTGTCGCAATCGTCGGTAGCCGTCCAGGTGATGGTAGTGGTGCCTCCCGGGAACACGGCGGGCGCGTTGCTGGTCACCGTCACAGATGGATCACAGTTGTCGAAGGCCACGGCCGGGGCTGGCTGGTAAACGGCTGAACACAGGCCGTTGGGGCCGATCACCCCGGTGATGGACACATTCGCCGGGCAGGTCATGATGGGTGGAACCACTTCGATGGTTTGTATCCCCATCGTGCAGGTACTGGTGTTGCCGCAATGATCTGTAACGGTTAGCGTGACCGTGTGCACGCCGCAACCCATCAATATCGCCGGGCTTACGGAATAAGACTGGATGCCGCAATTGTCGGTGGAACCGCCATCGACAAAGGCGGGCGTGACCAGGTATTTGCAGTTGGCATCCAAATCAACACCGACGCCGAGGTTACACACGGCGTTGGGCGGAGTCTGGTCTACTACTGTGTAAGTTATACTGGCGGTTGCTGTACTGCCATCGGAGCAGGTGGCTGTAACACAATAGGTAGTTGGCACACAGGGCAATATCATGTCTGTTACACATGCTGTGGTTCGCCCATCACACCATTGGTAAGAGACGGGCGCAGGTCCTGTTGTGATGGTGCATACCGTTATTTCGCCGCATTTGGCCGGATTTTCGGTCACAGCCAATGAAACTGAACAGGGCTGGGGAATACAGGCCCTGAACGAAATATCGTCCACAGCAAAATCATTGCCGATGTCGGTGTTGGCCAGCACACGGATCGAAAGCACTGCTGTACCCGTGGCATTTGCCGTCCATGTGCCGCAAAGTCGAATCCACTGGTCGGGAATTTCAGCAAATGACAAAGGCCCGGCAATGCTGGTGTTGTCGATGAACAATGCGACCTGGGGGTCGTCGTAATTTTTCGTCGGTATCACCAGGTTGTTGAACCAGGCAGAGAAGGCATAATTGGTACCGGCCGTAACATTCACCGTTTGCTGCCAGGCGATGGGACCGCCGTAGCCGTCGATGATGAGCATTAGCCCGCTGGAAGAAAATGCTGTGTGGTCCAGCGCAGACCACTGGCTGTTTGCCATTATCACATCCGATTGATCCAGGACGGAATATTTACCAATCATCGTATTGTTGCCTGGGTTGAAATAGGTATAACTGTTCGTAAAACCCTGATTACCAAGTTCAAAGTTGCCATTCGCAACTAATTCTGGCCCGAATTGGCTTCCGGCAGGGCAGCACGGCGGCGGGAGGGGTGGTGGCGGGCATGTAAACGAAAAACTTCTGGAACAAGCAACGTTCCCATTGCCGACATTGTAAGAAGCCGATATCGTTATTTGTTGATTGGCGCTTCCTGCTACCCTTATTTTAACAAAGGGAACACAACCCTTATTTTTATGTAATAGCAGTCTTACATGCTGTGAATCGAGCACCGCAAGGGTGTATTCTGACGCTGGCAGTTCAACCGTGATTGATGCAAAAACGCCTGAACCCAGGCTAAAGTCAATATAGTCGAAGCAATATGCTCCATTCATTGTTCCTTCTAAAACATAAGTGCAGGTATCGGAATTAACCGGCAATTGAACCAGGTTCATATAAATGGAATCGCAGGAACAACTCGGGCAGTTGCCGAAATTACGCACCACTTGCTGGGATGCATCGAGGGTTACAGCGTATTGCCCGGAAGCGGGGACATTGGGTGTCCAGCCAGTGACAGCAGCTTCTTTGATCAAATATGCCCCCAGAGGCAAGTCATAAAATGCATAGCGCCCATCTGCTTGGGTAGGCTGTTCTGCATATAAATTGCCTTGGTCGTCGAACAACTGGATGAGCCAGCCGGGTATGGTCTTCTGGTTGCTGTAAGGCAGGCTGCCACATTCCCGGTATTTCACCCCGATGATGGAGGCATCCATCGGGTCTGGGCATGACTCCAGCACTGGCCCGGGGAAAATATCGCAGCCGACCATGCCACACTGGTCGTTATAGGCAATGGCGGCATTGGTTACCAGGTTAAAGGGCAATGTAAAAATCAGGGGCGCC
>CAYVPM010000154.1:0-6433 GCA_964453475.1 uncultured Saprospiraceae bacterium
CGGTCAAAATGCTCGATTTTCAAGGCATGTTTGGCGTGCAGGTCGAAATGTTTCTGAATGGGGTTGCCCCGGTATGCATCTGGCGTTCCGAGCAGTAAAAATTCCCAAAACGCATACATCACCGGGAGGTGTTGCGGCCAATTGACCTGTGCTACATCGTTGAAAATATAGCCGAGCAGCGCATCGGCCTGCACCTTTTTATAAAACGTGTCAATTAGGCTACGGATGTCGGCGGGCGTGGAGATATCTGGCATTTTCGTCGTTCTAAAAGTCGCAAATTGCCCTGTTTTCCTTCAACCAGCGCTCTTTTTCAGGATAATCGGGCATGTATGTTTCCACAAGCAACCAGAAGCGGTCGGAGTGGTTGAGTTCTACGAGGTGCGCCAGTTCGTGGATAATGACGTAGTCCTGTACAGCTTCTGGTGCAAACAACAAGCGGGTAGAAAGGTTGACGTTGCTGTCGGAAGAGCAGCTGCCCCAGTTTGTGTGGTTGTATTTCAGGTTGACGCTTTTTATGTGCTGGCGAAAGGTACGGTCGTTGATATCCAGCACCCGGCGGCGTATTTCCGGTTGAAAATCGCTGGCAACTACCCTGGAAAGCAGGGTTTTGATGCTTTTTTGCAAGTTTATGGGACTTGCTTTTGAGGAAAGTTGCAACTGGATGGTATCGCCGATAAGCCGGGCGCTGTGGGTAGCGCGGTCTTCCGTTTGCACTTCGAGTTGATAGCGCCGCGTGCCTACCTGTAGCAAATCGCCCGTTTTGTAAATCTTGTGCTCAAACGGCTGGCGCATGAGCGGCTTTTTCAGGAAAACGCCTTCCACCCAATCTTCCAGCTTTTTCAGTTGTACCCGCACATCATCAGGCCGCGTACCCAGGGGCATGCGCAGGGTGGCGCGCTTGCCCGTAAGGCCAAACCGGGTGTCGCGCCGGCGCTCAAGGCTGATATCTACCGGCACTTCGACACCGATGGCATGGATTGAGGCTTTATACTTCAAGGCAAGAGGATGGTGGTTTGTTTGGGGCAAAAATAGTACTTTTGCGTATAAATAACCTGCAACATGAGCGCAGCACAAACATTGGAAAAGCCCACAGCCGGCACAACGCTGATTCACCTGCCTGGTGAGAAATTCAGTGATGCAGAATTTTATGAGTTTTGTATGCTCAACCAAGACCTTAGAATCGAACGTCAAGCAACTGGAAAAATCATCATTATGCCCCCAACTACGGCTACAACTGGCGGCAGAAATGCCAATATTTTCGGTGAATTATTTATTTGGAACAAAAAAAGCAACAATGGTAAGCTTTTTGATTCTTCCACCGGATTCACATTGGCAAACAATGCAGTGCGCTCGCCGGATATTTCATGGATAATATGGGAGCGCTGGAATGCATTGTCAAAAGCAGAACAGGACAAATTTGCCCCCCTTTGCCCTGATTTTGTGCTTGAATTGCGCTCTGAATCCGATGCGCTTGCCCTGCTCCGCGAAAAAATGAACGAATACATCGCCAATGGGTGCCGCTTAGCCTGGCTCGTCGATCCTTCAAATCAACAAACCATGGTATACCACCCAGATGGCAGCGTCGAAGTGATCCCATTTTCTAAAAAACTAGACGGCGGCGAGGTGCTGGAAGGGTTCGAGATCGTGATGGAAGATGTTATTACAGATTAGTTTATGGAAAAAACTTTACAGAAAAAACCCCTTAAAAACTTATACAACCGCGTCAACCGCAGGGAATTGAAGGAGCGCATGCGCCAAAGCACAGAAAAACGGGTGACTTTGTCGTACTACAAATATGCGCATATCGCCGATCCAAAAGCTTTTCGCGACGAGCTCTTCCGCTGCTACCACGAACTTGGCGTGCTTGGCCGCATCTACGTCGCCCAGGAAGGCGTGAACGCCCAGCTCTCCGTTCCGGAATCCAATTTCGAGGATTTTAAAAAGGCGATGGACGCTTACACCATGTTCCAGAACCTGCGCCTCAACATCGCCGTTGAGGACGATGGAAAGTCCTTTTTTGCCCTCATCATCAAAGTACGGGAGAAGATTGTGGCCGATGGCATCGAAGACCCGAGTTTCGACCCAAGCCAAACAGGCACCCACCTCAACGCGGCGTCCTGGAACGCGCTTGCCGACGACCCCAACACCATCGTGGTGGATATGCGCAACCACTACGAAAGCGAAGTGGGGCATTTTGAAAACGCTATCACCCCCGATGTCGCCACTTTCAGGGAAGAACTGCCCTTGGTGGCCGACCTCTTGGCCGATAAAAAAGAGAAAAACATCCTGATGTACTGCACGGGCGGCATCCGCTGCGAAAAAGCCAGTGCCTACATGCGGTACCGCGGCTTCGACAACGTTTTTCAGTTGGAGGGCGGCATCATCGAATACGACCGGCAGGTGAAATCCCAGGGCCTGAAAAACAAGTTTGTGGGCAAAAACTTTGTGTTCGACGAGCGCCTCGGCGAGCGCATCAGTCCCGACGTCATTGCCCAATGCCATCAATGCGGCACACCCGCCGATGCGCACCACAACTGCGCCAATGAGCACTGCCATATCCTGTTCATCCAGTGCCCGGAATGTGCCGGGAAGTACCAGGAATGTTGTTCGGAAAAATGCGCTGACTTCATTCAATTATCGAAGGAAGAACAAATGCGCCTGGCGCCGACGATGGTTTTTAATGGTTCCAAATTCGGCAAAGGCGCGTACAAGGCTTTCCGGAAATCGGGGCCCGGGTTGCGCACGAGCGGAGGGTAACACATATATTTTTATAACATATACTTGTTTTTTTAACACATAGACACATAGAAACATAGGTCACATAGTATAGCCCATTTAGTAACCTATGTGTTCTATGTTCCTATGTGTCTATGTGTTAAAAAAATAAGTCTGCGTGTTAAAAAACTAAAAGCCTCAGTCCAGCATGGCAAAAAAACAGCAACAAAAATCTAGCCCCAGGCCGCAGCAACGCACGGCCTCCGGCGCGAGCCGCCTTGAGTTCTTCCAAAATACAAGGCTCCAAAGCTGGCTCATTTTCGCTTTTGCCTTCCTGCTGTATGCCAATACCCTGCAACACGGTTTTGTGTACGACGATGGCATCGTCATTACAGAGAACATGTACACCACCCAGGGTGTAAAAGGCATTGGCGGCATCCTGTCGCACGACACGTTTTTTGGTTTTTTCAAATCGCAAGAAGGTGAAATGCTCGTAACGGGCGGCCGCTACCGGCCTTTGTCGCTGGTGCTGTTTGCTGTGCTGTACCAGATTGGCGGCGCCAGCCCCTTCTTTTTCCACCTGGCAACGGTACTGCTTTTTGCATTGGGTTGTGTGTTGCTTTACCGCAGCTTGTTGTTGATGCTGCAACCTGCGCAACATTTGAACAGCTACATGGTGGCCTGGCTGGCAACAGTCCTTTTTGCCGCCCATCCGGTGCATACGGAAGTGGTGGCCAACGTCAAAAGCTGTGATGAAATACTGACTTTGATTGGCTGTCTTGGAGCCCTGTATTGTTCCTTGAAAGCCTGGGATACCGGCGAGCGAAAATGGGCCATTGCTGCCGGGTTTGTCTTTTTCCTGGCTTGCCTGTCGAAGGAAAATGCCGTCGCCTATGCGGTATTGATTCCGCTGGCGTTGTGGTTTTTCAGGAGCACGGGCAATGCTTCTATTTTGAAATCGAGCATGCCCGTTTTTGCGGGTTTTGTTGCCTTTATACTGGTGCGCGGGGCCATTTTGCCCTGGTCGTCGGTGATTGGCGGAACCGCGCCAATGGAACTACTGAACAATCCCTTCCTGAAATTTGAAGGCGGGGAGTGGGTCAGGTTTGCCCCGGCAGAACGCCTGGCCACCATTTTTTACACCCTTTGGAAATACCTGCAACTGCTGGTGGTTCCGCACCCGCTCACACACGACTACTACCCGCGGCATATCGGCATTATGGGCTTTGGCAACCCATGGGTGTTGTTGAGCCTCGCAGCTTACGGTTTCATGGGATACTGGGCGATCCGCGGACTCAAAAGCCGCGATGCTGTGGCCTTTGCGCTGCTGCTGTTTTTGTTGCCGCTGGGCATCGTGTCCAACCTCTTGCTGCCTGTTGGCACCAATATGAGCGAGCGCTTTTTGTTCCTGCCTTCTGTTGGGGCCTGTTTGGTGGCCGCCTTGTTTTTAAGCCGTTTGATGGCTAAAAACCGAAGCCTGGCCATGGGTATTTTCGGCGTGGGGGTGTTGTTGTTTTCCATAAAAACACTGCTGCGCAACCCCGTATGGAAAAGCAACGAGCGGCTTTTTATGACCGATGTTGAAGTGTCTGAAAACAGCGCGAAGCTTCAAAATGCCTGCGGGCAATTGTTGTTAAAGCAGCTTAAAACAGAGAAAAACCCCGATAAAAAACGCGCCCTGGGTGAGCAAGTCATCCAGCGGATCAATACGGCGCTTTCTTTCTACCCTGATTTCAAAGCCGCGATCATCAACCGGGCAGCCGCGTATTTTGAGATGGAAAAATTCCCCGAATCCATAGCCGATTACCGCAAGGCGCTGGAATTGGCGCCCGAGGACCCGCAGCGCAAAACCATGCTCGCCTTGTCGCTGCGCGAGGGAGGCAAATATTACGGCCAGCACAAAAACGACCTGACAAATGCTTTCAAATGCCTGGACGAATCCTGGCAGCTCAATGCCCAGGACCCGGAAACGGCGCGGCTTTTAGGCGTGGGCAATTTTGTGCAGGGAAAATTACCCGAAGCCACTGAATGGTTTGTCAAGGCAGAGGAAATTGCACCGAAAGACGCCGTCTCGCTTTGGGAGTTAAGCCTGGCATACGCAAATTTGGGCAACCAGCCCAAAGCGCTGGAACTGCAGCAACGGGCATTGGCAATTGACCCGAATATCGCCCAAAAAGCGGCAACAGGCGGAATGGAATAAAAGTGCAATGCGCAGCCGCAAAAACAAGCGTTTCACTGGATGCCAAAAATTTCCGTTCTTTCGCCACGAAACATTTGATTTTTGACGAAACATGGCAAAAAAGCAACAACGCAAGCAGGCATTCAAGCCCCAACCTAGTAGCGCAACAAGCACAAGCCTGCAATTTGGCATCCCCGACCTGGTACGCAACGTCAACCTGATGAGCGGCTTGATTTTCGCGTTCGCAACCCTGCTCTATGTCAATACCCTGCAACACGGTTTTGTGCTCGACGACGCCATCGTCATCACCGACAACATGTACACCCAGCAGGGCGTAAAAGGCATCGGGGGCATATTGTCCAAAGACACCTTTTTTGGTTTTTTCAAGGTGGAAGGCAAGGAAACCCTGGTGTCGGGTGGTCGTTACCGTCCCATGACGCTGGTGCTGTTTGCGCTGCTGTACCAATTCGTCGGCGCGTCACCCTTTATATTTCACCTGCTGACAGTGCTGTTGTTCGCCGCTACCTGTGTACTGCTTTACCGCACCCTGTTGTTGCTTTTTGGTGGTGCGGAAAACGAGGGGGCACTGTTGCTGTCGGTGATGACTGCGCTGTTGTTTGCCGCCCACCCGATCCACACGGAGGTGGTGGCCAATGTCAAGGGATGCGACGAAATTGTCACCTTGCTGGGCAGTCTGGCAGCCTTGTATTTTGTGGTAAAAGCTTATGACACCGGCCAATCGAAATTTGGCATTTTGGCGGGCATTATTTTCTTTTTGGCCTGTTTGTCCAAGGAAAATGCAGCGGCTTTTGTGGTCATTGTGCCTTTGGCGCTGTGGTTTTTCAGGGGGCAGGGGGAGAAATCCTCTGTGTTTGCTGCCTCTATGCCCGTTTTCATCGCTTTTGCAGCTTTTTTCCTGCTGCGCGGCAGCATCCTGCAATGGCGCTTTGGCGGCGCCCCGATGGAATTGATGAACAACCCCTTCCTGAAAATTGAAGGAAACCAGTGGGTGCCTTTCGCCGCATCGGAAAAGCTGGCCACTATTTTTTATACGCTCGGCAAATACATCCAATTGCTGTTCGTGCCGCACCCGCTCACCCACGATTATTATCCGCGGCAAATCGGGCTGATTACCTTCAGCAATCCATTGGCGCTGGCAAGTCTGTTTTTTTACGGTTTTATGGTTTGGTTTGCCATCCGTGGCACCCGCCGCCGCGACCCGCTGGCATTCGGGATCTGGCTGTACCTACTGCCATTGGGCATTGTTTCCAACTTCGTTTTCCCCATTGGCACGAACATGGGCGAGCGTTTCGCCTTCATGCCTTCGCTGGGTTTCTGTTTGATAATCGCCTTATTGTTGCGCAATTTATACGGCAAAAACAGCAGGCTGAGTCAGGTGCTTTTCTTCGGAGCAATTGCCTTGTTCGCGATAAAAACCGTCACCCGGAACCCAATTTGGGTAAGCAATGAAAGCTTGTTTTTGGGCGATGCCGAAACTTCCTTCAACAGCGCCAAGCTGCAAAATGCCTGCGGCGGCGC
>CAYVPM010000155.1:0-6424 GCA_964453475.1 uncultured Saprospiraceae bacterium
GTGTATGCCTTTGCAGCATCGAATGCAACCGCGGCCAAAATATTGAGGAAGGCTGCCCCGATTTCGCCCGCGATGTGCGGGAGTGGTCGAAATTGACCCAAAACCTGATGATCTGGGATTATGTGGTGCAGTTCCGGAGCTATGTAAGCCCTTTTCCCAACTGGCATACACTTCAGCCAAACCTGCAGTTTTTCCAAAAAAACGGAGTTGAAATGATGTTCGAACAGGGTAGCGGCCGCAGCCGTTCTGAATTTTCCGACATGCGCGCCTACCTGCTGGCTAAACTCATGTGGAACCCGCAAGCGAATATGGATTCTATCCTTGCCGATTTCGGCGATGGATACTACGGCCCGGCCCGACCGGCCATTTGGAAATACATCCACGACCAACATACTCGGCTCGACACCCATGGCAAGCATTTGTGGATATACGATATCCCTCAGAACGAAGCGTTTGTGCGGGATGGTTTTTACCAGCGCTTCAAATCGCTGGACTTCCCCAAAGCCGACGAAGCGCAGCAAATGCGCGTAAAAGCTGCCATGTTGCCAGAAATGTTTGCCTATCTTGAAAGTTTAAAAGCCGTGCCGTACAACCCGAACGATGCCTTGTCGCGGACGGTGACGGTGTTGAAACGAAAAAACGATGCACTTGGAAACCTGCTCCAGCAATTCAAAAACGATTGCGAGCTGGTGGGTTTTTATACCCTGAATGAGAACAACTACACGCCAAAACAATACGTGCAGGACTACCAGTTGTACCTCAACAACGCGATAAATGCCCTGGAATCAAGGGCAAAGGCTGTTGTTTTGGAGCAGCCTGCTTCACCCAATTACGCCAAAGGCGACCCCAATGAACTCATCAACAAAATGGTGGGCGAAACGGACTACCGCTACAACTGGCTGGGTTTTGAAGGCAATGATATGATCGCAACGGTTGAGGTGGAAGGTCAAACAGCGAACAGCATCCAGGTTTCTTTCCTGCAGGACCAGCAATCCTGGGTGTTTTACCCCAAGTTGGTCGTAATTGAAGCTTCCCCCGACGGCAATGATTTCCAAAAAATCGAATGGAAAGTTGTCAAGATCGTGCCGGATGGGAAAAAGAGCCTGTACACCATCAAAGCAAACCTGAGCGGACAGCCCGTCCGCTATGTGCGGGTGACAGCGGTGAACCAAAAAACTTGCCCGGCCTGGCATTCCTGCAATGGGAACAAGAGCTGGATATTCGCTGATGAGATACTGATACTTTGAAAACCTTATTTATTGCAAAACGATTGCAAAAGCCCCTGTGCCGCCCCGTAACCACCTAGTGCGGCAGCCTGCCAATCCGCACATGCGCCTGCAAGGTCGCCCATGCCGTGCTTTGCAAGGCCGCGATTGCAGCGGAAATTGCCCGCATCAGGCTTGAGCTTAATGGCTTGCTCGAAGGCGGGCAGCGCCTCCTGAAATCGTTGAAGTGAGGCCAGGGCATTGCCTTTGTTGTTCCAGGCATCTGCGAAATCGGGCATGGCGGCGACTGTGGCATCATAGGCAGCAATGGCAGCTTCCATTTGGCCGGCGGCGGCCAGTGAATTTCCCCTTTTGAACAGATAATCCCCTACCGGCTTTTCCTTGATGGCGGCATCATAGGCAGCAATGGCCTTGTCGTATTGTTTGGCCATGGAATAGGCATTGGCAATAGCGGCCATTACCTCGTGCTTAGGCATTTTGATACCCAATTCCAGCGCTTTTTGAAAGTCTGCAGTGGCTTTTTCCGGCTCGTTGGCGTTGGTAAATACCTGGCCGCGGCTGTAATATGCCTCAGCATAAGCTGGCTTCACAGCCAGCGCCTGGTTGTAATATTTGATGGCTTCCGCGTATTTCTTTTGCTTGTTAAGCGTAACGCCCATGTTGAACAGCGCGTCGAAATGCTGTGGTTCCGCTTTTAAGGCCGCTTCATAAGCCTGATAGGCTTTGTCGGCATCGTCGAGGTCGAGGTAGGCGAGCCCCATGTTGTTCCAGGAAAGGGCATCCTTGGGGTGTTTGGCTGTCACATTTTCCCAAAGGCTGATGCTGGATTGCCAGGTTTGATTTTGCAGTACCGTGAGCACTGCGCACATGGCGACGAAACCGGCAGCGATATAAGGCAAAACTGAAGCCATGCCCGATTTAATGCGCCCTTCTGCGATGTCGCCGTATTTTTTTGCCAATATGTAAAAAAGCCCCAGATAAGGGATGTAGGTGAAACGATCGGCCATAAATGCCTTGCCTGCCCCCTTGAACTGCAGCACGAACATGATATTGACCAAAAAGAACAGGAACCCGAACACAATGTCGCGCCCATGTTTCGCGCTGCGCCAAACCCACCAGCCGACGGCAGCCAAGAGGAAAGGCGTGAGGTAATATTGCACCGGTATCGTGCCCAGTTTCGGGTAAGGGTAATAGGCCGACAAGCTGAATGGCGCCAACAGTTTCCACAGATAAATCCAAAGGGAGTACGTCGCGAAAAACAAACGGTCAACCATCGGGTAGCCCGTTTCTTTCAAGCCTTCGGCTACGCCAAGGAAATGAATCCCCACCAGGCCGATCACCAGCGAAAGGGCAAAAAGCGGCAGTTTTTCCAGCCAAACCTTCATGCTTTTCAAGTCCCTACCGGCCAGGTAATCGAGGCACAACAAGGAAAGTGGCAGCGATACGGCCTGTATTTTGGAAAAGTAGGACAACAAGCCAAGTCCCATAGTGATCAGATACCAGCGGGTTTTGCCCTCCTTTTCGCTGATGTATTTCCAGTATGTGAATAAGGCAGCAATGTAAAACAGGCCGTACAAAACGTCCTTTCGCTCTGTTACCCAGGCCACGCTCTCGCAACGCATCGGGTGAATGCCGAACAGCACAGTGCCCAGGGCCAGCGCCCAGCTGCGCAAACCCAGCGCCCGCAGGAAAAAGAAGCTCATCGCGGTTGCTCCAAGGTGCAACAACACGTTTGTGAAGTGGTACACAAAAGGATTGAAATTCTCCATCACCATGGCGCCCGGTTTCACAATGGGGTCGAAACCATGCTCAATACAATAGGTCAGCACCACCAGGGGAGAGTAGTTGCCGCAGGTATGGCCTGTGAACATCTGACTGATGGCCTCGCCGGAAAGCGGCTGCACCAGCGGGTTGAGCCAGAGGTAACCGTGGTCGTCCCAATTGACGAAGCCTGCGCTGAGGGTGTTGGCAAACACGGCAAATGTGATGACCAGGCATCCGAGTAATAAGATGTTATCGGAAATTGCTGGTGCGCTGCTGGCTATGGTGTTGCTTTTTGACTGCGTTTGGGGCTGCTTGGCACTGTGTTTTTTCTTCGACATGCGGAATGGAGAAATTTTCTTGGGTAGCAAAGAAAACGCCAATTCGCTTTACAGCAAAGGAAATCTTGCGCTGTTCATATAATTTGAGCTTTTCTGACAATCAGCCCTCAAGCCTGGTTTGTCATCCTCAAAACCTTGATGAAGAAAATAATGCTGAAAAACCGCCTCAAGCATCAATCGACATGCACTTTTACCAACTGTTTAGTACCATCATCCAACTGCAATGCTACAAAATAAACGCCCTGTTGAAGTGCCCCGATAAAAGAACTTTGGCCATTTATGGTGCCAGACTTGATCAGTTGCCCTACTACATTAAACATCCTGTAGTGCAAGGTTGGTGCATCGAAACCACATCCATCCACAAACAGGGAGCTTTCGGCGTAATAGAGTTTTTGGCAAATGGCTTGCGGCGCCAGTTCCGTTTGAGACACTATGGAACAATCGGTTAAGTTGTATGGCGAGGAGCAAATCCCCGAGTTTCCAACGAGCCAAATATTGTTATGAGCGTCAACCATCAAATCGTTGATGAGCGGGAACCCTACATTTGCAGGAAAATTGAACAAGGTGAAATTGCCGGCGCAATACTTGATAATCTGTGGTTTCCCGGATAATTGGGTTGCGCCTATGAGCACATTGTTATTTTTATCCACCCACAATGAATTGAGTTTATTGCCTACTCCGGTACCCATTACGGATTTGGATGCCCATGGAACCCAGTTTCCATTGACGAATTTTTTCAGTTCGAGTTTGAAGCCTCTTCCTACGATAAAGATAGTACTGTCGGATAATTCCCCAATCAGGTGATGGGTGTAAGTGGACTCTGCCAAATGCGGAACCAAATGGCCATTGTTTTCGCGAAAAGCGGTGGCCGTGTTGTTCACCACCCGAAAAACGCATGGCTGAACAGCCATTCCATCCACGCCATTGGTATAGGTTCCGCTGATCCATACATCGTTATTTCTCGCCACAAAAACGCGCGTAAGCGTTCCGGAAACACAACCTTGTTTGTCAATTGTATTGAAATTATCGCCATCAAATGACTGCACCGAGGTCAGCCATTTCAAGTTATTCTTGTCCACTGCGATACTATGCACCACCGGGTTATTGAGGTCCGAATTGGCATAATTGAAAACAGTAGCAGGGTTAATGCCGACCCATCGGGCAATGCCATCCCCTGCCAGCCACACCGAGCCGTTGGAATCAACCGTGATGTCCTTAGCCATAAACCCTGCAGGAATCCCTGTGATGGTATCGTTGTAGAGAGTCCATGTATTCCCGTCATAGACCCTGAAAATGGAATTGGGCAGTCCTCCCGCAACGTAAATTTTCCCGTCTTTGGCTTGGTGGATGGCGGTAAAGGGGCCATCGCCGGGCAAGGTGTGAAAAGTCCAGTTCGCATCGGGCGATTGGGCGCAGAGTTGTAGCGTCAAGCCAGCAACAAGCAGGGGAAGGAGTAGTAGTTTCATGCGTTTTTGTGTTTGCTTGACGTGGCGTATTTCTACGACAAGGTATGTAGAGAAGTTTTCCAAGCAAACAAAGAAAACGAAAAAAACTTTATGTCAGCGGTAACAACAAAAAAAGATGAAATTAAAAGTTGAAGCTGTCTTTTTTCACTTCTGAGCGACGGGAGGCGTGTAACAATACCGAAACCCAATATGCAAGGCTCAGGCAGCAAAAATTTCCTTTTCTAAAGCAATGGATTTTGGGAAAAGGATATTGTTTTCGAGATGTACATGCTGGTGCATGTCTTGCTCAAATTCCTGTAATTTAGCGTACAACACGCAATAAGAAGTACAAGCGTCCATCGGCGGCGTAAAATCATGGCTCAGGCGGCGGATTTCAGCCATGTCGCCTCCGCTGCTTTCATGTTCATCTTCCATCATGTTGATTGGATTTTCCACGGAACCAAAAAATGGCCGCTGCATGCTTGTCCCATCGCGCTTGGAAACAGCCATTTTGGCTATTTGTGGAAAAAGCACATGCTCTTCCTTGTGCATATGCTGCTTGAATTCCTACGCAATCACGTTGAACAGGCCAGCGATTTCAATCAGTTCTGGATGCCGTTCTCCATGAACCCGGGCTACTTTGGCGCTCAGCTCGTGGAGCATGGGCACAGACTCCGACACATAATTATGGTGTTTTTTTACGATATGAGCGACAAGCGCATCAAGTTCCCAAATGTCAAAATTTTGGCGGGTATTGTCAGGTTTTTGATCCAGGGCATTAAGATCATTTTGTACATTTTGCGGGTCAATGCCTTTTTGCCGACAGGCTTCTTCTAATGGCTTTTTGCCGCCACAGCAGTAGTCAATACCGTATTTTCGGAAAACATCGGCTTTTCGGTAGTCCGCTACCACCATTTCACCAACGTTGAGTGGTCGCTCTGCAACGGGAAGTGTTGCCATGTATGTTGGATGATTTGTCATTGCTTTTGTAATTTTATGCAAAGGTAAAATTTAATTTAAGATAGAATGGTCTTAAATCTTAAATTTCAAATAAAGTTTTTAATTTTGCCTGACAAGGTCTAGGAGGAGGACCTACCGACGGGCATAGTGCGAAAATTTCATGCACAGCCAACAAACACAATCAAATTCGCTCATGCCGGACAACAGCAACCATAATTGGACGGACATTGCTAAAAACCTACAAATTTTTGGGCATATTTCATCATTGCCCAGCAGTTGCTCATTTTGGGCGCTGGTTTCCACATGATTTGGCGCTCGTACCTGCCCGGCCAATGGAAAACGGAATTAAAACTGCACCTCCCGGAAAAAAAAATGGAGATTATCCACGCCGGTAAAACGGAAATCCTGCCTTTTGAGCGCATCGATTGCATCGTTTTCAAGGCTGTTTCGCCGATTTTTACCACCCATTATTTGTATTGGGCAGAGGTCGGGACGGAGCGGATACCGATGCTTGCTTTTTCCAAAGTTCATGAATCCAACGATTTTTTCACCCTGTTGATACGCCGGGCGGGCTTGAAAGTGGAGCAAGAGCCTTCGAGTCCCTGACAAAGCAGGCCTTTTATACCTTGAGTTTGTTTGTTGTTTAAAGTTTTTTCTTGATGGTTTCTGGCAGCCCTTTTTTAACCGACCT
>CAYVPM010000156.1:0-6396 GCA_964453475.1 uncultured Saprospiraceae bacterium
GCCCTTCCACTTGCCGGCTTCCTGCTGTAAGTGGATGGAAAGCTCCAGTTTTGTGCCAGGGATTTCAATGGCGCCCCCCCAGTTGCCGGTATAATCTGTTTGGGAAAGGGCAGGTTGGGCAAGCAGGATGATGGCGGCCCAAAAGAAGAGAAGTTTTTTCATCGTTCGAAAGTTTGTTTGCCCCCAAACCTCGACAATAGGTTTTAACTCAGCAACACAAATCGCCGATTTTCGCAAAAAACAAGACGAAAGCGCGTTATTTCAATGCATCTTCAGCACATTCAGGAGGTATTCCCCGTACCCGCTTTTAAGATACTTGTTCCCCAGCGCTTCAAATTGGGTATCATCGATAAAGCCCATTTCCCATGCAATTTCTTCGATGCAACCGATTTTCAATCCTTGCCGGTCTTCGATGGCCTGTACAAATTGCCCGGCTTGCATCAGGGATTCGTGGGTGCCTGTATCGAGCCAGGCATAGCCGCGGCCCATGGCCCGCACTTCCAGATGGCCTTTTTCCAGGTAATATTTATTGACATCCGTTATCTCGTATTCGCCGCGCGCACTGGGTTTGAGGTTTTTGGCCACTTCCACCACGGAATTATCATAGAAGTAAAGCCCCGGAACTGCGTAGTGGCTGCGTGGTTTTGCCGGTTTTTCTTCTATGCTCAAAGCTTTGAAATCCTTATCGAACTCTACCACCCCGTATCGTTCCGGGTCGGCTACCTGATAGGCGAATATGATGCCCCCGTTAGGCCTGGAACAGGAGCGCAGCATGTCGCCAAGCCCGGCGCCGTAAAAAATATTGTCGCCCAAAATCAGTGCACTTGAATCGCCCCCGATAAAAGGCGCCCCCAGTACAAATGCTTGGGCCAGGCCGTTTGGCTCGTATTGTGGCACATAATCGAAGGTCATGCCCAATGCGGAACCATCACCCAGCAATTGCTGGAATTTGGGCAAATCCTGGGGTGTTGATATGATGAGCACCTCGCGTATGCCCGCGAGCATGAGCGTGCTCAGCGGGTAGTAAATCATGGGCTTGTCGTACACGGGCATGAGCTGTTTGCTCACCGCGAGGGTCAATGGGTAAAGCCGGGTGCCAAGTCCGCCCGCGAGGATAATTCCTTTCATAATATAATAATGTGATAATTTGGGAATTTGATAATGTGATAATGAGTACTGCGCCAGGCATTTATTATAATTTCACAGGCTCTACCTTCTTTGTTTTCCGGCTTTTTTCGGCCATAAAGCCCATCACATGGCTTTCGATGGACGCATCGATGGTGGAGGTCAGTATTTCAGGTTTGTGTTGGGTAACAGCTTGCAGCCAATCGCGTACCAAACGCCAATCGCCGCCGCCATGCCCATCGCCGCTTGACTGGTCGTACACCACGCTTTTTTTCGTGCGAAAATCTGTAACGGTAAAGGTATCCATATCGCCTACAATGTCGCCCATGCTCCCCATCACACGCGTCCGGCGCCCGGCATATGAAGTAAATGCCTCCATTGAAAAGCTGGCCGTAATACCGCCCTCGAACTGCATGGAAGCGATATAATGGTCCTCCTGATTGTTGTCGCTATGGTACACACAGCGGCCATAATTGGTGGTGCGAAGCTTGTCGAGAATATGATCACTGTGCAGTGATTTGTCTTCCGGCATATCGAACACATAAAGCCAGCCACGTTCCCGGTAATAGATTTTCATCGCAGAATAGGGGCAGGTACTTTCTGCGGCGCATCCGTCCATACAACGGGCCGTGCTGCCTGCGGGTGCATTTTCTTTCCGGAACCATTTCAAGTTGGCCATTGCCACTATTTCGGTACAAGGCTTGCCGACGAGCCAGCGCAATATGTCGAGGTCGTGGCAACTTTTTGCCAGGATAATTGGGGTGGTGGCGTTGCGGTCGTGCCAGTTGCCCCGCACATAGCTGTGGCTCATGTGGATATGCTCTATCGGCTCCATGTGTTGCACACTTATGATGTCGCCGATAGCGCCGCTGTGCATGATTTCCCGGAGCTTTACGAAGTAGGGCGCGTAGCGCAGCACATGGCAGACGGCGACGATGCGCCCTGTTTTTTTCGCCAGGGCCAGGATATCGCGGCATTCTTTTTCGGAAGGGGAGATTGGTTTTTCCAGCAATACGTCGTAGCCAGCTTTGAGGGCTGCCATACAGGGGCCGTAGTGCAGGTTGTCGGGGGTGGTGATGAGCACGGCATCGGCAAATTTCGGTTTTTGAAACACGTGTTCCCAGGTGGTAAAGCGGTTAGCTTCCGGGATATTGTGTTTTTTGGTGTAACGTTCGTTGCGCAGGGGAATAGGTTCCGCAACGCCCACCACATCCATTTCAGCAGGATAACTGAGTGCAAAATTGCCATACACATTGCCGCGGTTGCCTGCCCCAAGCGTGATTACGGTGACAGGTTTTGCGGGCTTAACATGCAGCGGGTTTGATGACAGCTCCGGGATAACCTGATGTTCGTCATAATCGTCTTTAAACCCGGTAAGCACGGCGGCTCCGGTAGCGATTCCGAGGGTTTTGAGCAGTTGGCGGCGAGAAATTGGCATAATATATACTGTGATTTAAGTGGTTTTGAATGATTTGAGTGAAACAAATGCCTGATTTTAAAATGATTGCAACATTCCTTCATTCACAACCACTCTGCGTTGACTATACGATGATTTGCTTGATTTTTTTGATGGACAATGATTGATTTAAGTGATTTTGAATTGATTGCAAACATTGGATCGCACAAAACCCGGCGGCGTGAGGTATAAAAACTTTGGCAGGGAACCCTGTTGAGGGGTTCGCCTGCCAAAGGTAGAAAAGAAATGAAAAATATGGGTTTGGTTTCGGGTTTAGCCGATTTGATTAGGTTTTGACATTTGAGTTTCAATTCAACTTAAACTTCACGGGCAAAGTATAGCGAACTTTTACAGGATGGCCGTTGGCCTCGCCGGGCGACCAGTGTGGCATTGCTTTTACCACACGGATGGCTTCTTTGCCACAACCACCGCCAATATCCTTCAAAACAGCTACATCGTTAATGCTTCCGTCTTTGCCCACAACGAAACTGAGGACTACAGTGCCTTGAATGCCGGTTTCTTTGGCCATCTTGGGGTACTCTATTTTTTTGGCCAGATACGCCATCAGCGCGTTTATACCGCCGGGGAACAAAGGTGCTTTTTGCAGGTCAAAAAGTTCCAGGGGGTCGTCCTGGCTGCCTGATTTTGGCGATTCGATGATATTGCCCAACCCTGGGTCTTTCAGTGTTGGGGGGGCTTGCACGGGTACATCTACGGTTGTTTTGCCAACATCGGCCGTGTTCTTCAGCAGGTCGTCGTTCGTCAGCTTAGGAGGTTCGTCAGGCACCACTTCGTCCTTATCTACCACCGGCGGTACAAAGCGCTGGGTGGAGCGGGCTGGCGGTGGTGTGCTTGGGGTTGGCGGCTTGGGAGGTAGTGGGGGCAACACTATTTCTCTAATGACATAGTTTTCATCGCGCAGCGTCTTTTCAGGCATGAACCCGGAAAAGGCTTTCATTATTTGCGGCATGGCCACTAAAAGCCCGATAAATATCAATCCAATTCCAAGTGCCTTTGCAAGGGTTGAAGGGTATTGCCTGCGCAATTGGTAGGCGCCGTAAGCGCGGTTTCGATTGGAGAATAGTATCTCCAGCGCGTCCGCATGGGACACGATCACGTTGTTTTTCATAATCAGGAAAAATTTAAGTTTGAGCGTTGGCAGCACCTATTTCAAGGGCGCGTGTTTCATTTCTTCGGTATTGGGATCCATGATGCAGTAGAAGCGAATGCGGCAAATGGCCATTTCGTCCAGGGCATCTACCAGGTTGCAGTAGCGGGAATTGGTTCCGGGTTTGATGATGACATTTAAGTGAGAGCCTGTCATTTCAGTACCTGTTTTGGCATCCTGATAGCTTTGCAAGCCCCATTGGTCCTCTACCTTTTGCATTTTATGCAGCAGTACCTGGCGAATGCCATCCCGTTCAAAAGTGCTGGAGTCGATTTTATCTACCTCCATACCCTCGTACCAGTACACTTTGTTGTCGGCTCCAAGCAGCAGGGTGAGCGCTTTCGATGCTTTGGTGGGCTCAAAGGTTCCTTCATCATCGGGCATTATCAGCGGCATCACGGTTGGCTTAGCCAGGGTGGTGGTCAGCATGAAGAATGTGATGAGCAAGAAGCCCAGGTCGACCATTGGTGTAAAGTCCATGTGCGGAGCTTTATGGCGGCTCGTGCGGCGATTGGGCTGGTGTTGGGGGCGGTCGTTTACGGGAAGGGCTGCCATGGGTGGAGGTATTGAAGGGTGAAAAGTTTATAGAACTGGGCTTTTGTTTGTTTAATAGAAAGATGTGGTGGAGGAAACTTTTGGCGTGTCCAACCTTTATTTTTTTTTAATTTTTCTAAAATTTTAATTTATAATTCTATGCAATACAAAAAAAGCGGCACCAACAAGTGTTGATGCCGCTTTTAACAAAATAAATAGCAAATACTATTGTTACTCCAGTTTAAATCGCACCGGAAGCGTGTACCGCACCTTTACAGGGTGGCCATTGGCCTCGCCGGGCGACCATTTGGGCATGTTGCTGACAACGCGCACGGCTTCTTTGCCGCAGCCGCCGCCAATATCGCGCAGGATTTGGACATCCCGTACAACGCCGTCTTTGCCCACCACGAAAGTAAGTGGCACAACACCGGAGATGTTGTTTTCCTTCGCCAACGCAGGGTATTCAATATTTTTGGAAAGATACTTGAACAGTTCTGCTTCACCACCCGGGAAACTTGGCGGCTTTTGAATGTCGAACATTTCAAAAGTCTTTTCTTCCGCCTTTGGTTCATCAATAACCAATTCTGTCGGGTTCTTGGTGATTGCAGGCGGGGCGTTATCGGTGCCTTGCTTGTCTTCAGCACCTACGTCCTTATCTTCAAGGATAAGCTCCTCCACGGCTTTTTTCTCCTCCTCTTCCACAACCTCTTCGTCTTTTTTGATGACGGGAGGCACAAACTTAACCGTTGAACGCGTTGGCGGCGGCGGTGTTGGCGGTGGTGGTGGCGGAGGCGGTGGTGGGTTATTGGGGTCGATATCCGGCGGAGGCCCGAGTTCGGCGATTACGTCGATCGGCTTCTCCTTAGGAATCAGCCCCCCGATAGCGCTCTTGATGTACGGAATCGCTACGAACAGGAGAATAAGCAACAAACCTATGCCCAAAGCGCGGCCCAGATAAGTAGTATAGGCACGCCGTAACATGTAGGCGCCATACGCTTTGTTCCTATCGGCAAAGATGATGTCGAGCATATCGCCTTCAAAGGCTTTACCTTTTTCGTCTGCCATTGTTAAAAATTTTTATTGTTAAAAACGTTGCAATTTGGGTTCATACTACTTGCCAGTGGCTGCTTCTACCTGTTCGTCGGCGCTGAATTTCAAGCCGCCTGCAGGGTTTTTAACAAACTCCTTCTCCAGGTCAGACACGTCCAGGATCACGTAGTATCGAACTTTGGTAATTGCCATTTCGTCGAGTGCATCCACGAGGTTTTTGTAGCGGGAGTCCGGCATTGGCTTGATGATCACATTTATATAAGAACCTTTCAACTCTTCTTCAACCCCCTCTTTGTTCTTCTTTTTGTAATCTTCTTCACCAAACTGGCCCTTCACCTTGTCCATTTTGTTCAAGATGACTTGTCTCAATCCCTCTGCAGAATAGTCTGCCGAATCAAGTTTTGCATCTGAGATACCTTCGTACCAGTAAACTTTATCGTTTGCGCCCAACAATAGCGTGAGCACTTTAGATTCCTTTACCGGCTCGATGTCTTCTTTATCGACATCTTTGTCGGGCATCACCAAAGCCATAATTTGCGGTTTTGCAAGGGTCGTGGTAAGCATGAAAAAAGTAATGAGCAAAAAACCCAAGTCCACCATCGGGGTAAAGTCGATTTTTGTGGACATTTTTTTGGATCTGACTTTTTCACCTTTCTTATGACCACCACCGCCACCGTCTTGTGCTATTTCAGCCATATCGCTGTTGCTTTTTTTAGTGATGAAATAGATTGGAGCGAGTTTGCGTCTTTAGATGCAGCAACAAGCCCCAAACTCGGTTTGTTTATTTTTCCCCTCCTTTCTTCTCTTCTTTTCCGCCTTCCATGCTGGTGATCAGGTTGAATTTGTTGACGTTGATATCCGTCAACGTGTTGATCACTTTTTGCACGGCGGGGTATGGCGTGTCTTTGTCAGCCTTGACAACCATCACGTACTCGTCGTTCACCTTGCCTTCCTGCTTCATACGGAATTGAGCGAGACGGGCCTGGTGTATCCAGTCGGCTAACTCACTTTTATTGACATCGGCTGTATCGACGGGGATGCCATCGGTTTGGAAAGCTGTGCG
>CAYVPM010000157.1:0-6396 GCA_964453475.1 uncultured Saprospiraceae bacterium
GGTTGCCACATCATCGAGGGTTATGGTTTGAACCAGATGATCGTCCTTGATTTTTCCGAAAGACAAACGCAGGTTTTGGTTCTTGATGGCTTCTACGACTACCTGGCGTACGGTGCGCGCGTTGCCGAAATATTTATCGCGGAACTGGTGGAGGAAGGCCATGTACTTGCCCAGGTGTTCGCGCGCGTCTTCTTCCACGCGGTAGCTTTCCTTGCTGAACATGTGCAGGGCGATTTCCAGCAGTTCCTCCGGGGAATAATCGTCGAAACGAAGCGCCTTGTCGAAACGGCTGCCCAGGCCTGGATTCACTTTGAGGAAGTTGTCCATGTTTTCAGGATAACCGGCAACGAACACGAAAAACTCACCGCGGCGGTCTTCCATGCGTTTCAGCAATGTCTGAATGGCCTCATCGCCAAAATCACCGTTGCTGCCCCTGGAGGCGGCGGCTGTCAGCGCATAAGCTTCATCAATAAACAACACGCCCCCAATGGCCTCGTCAACACGCTCTGCCGTTTTTATAGCGGTTTGCCCGACATAACCTGCCACCAGGCCCTGCCGGTCCGTTTCGATCATGTGGCCGCGCTCCAGCACACCAAGGGCCTTGTAAATCTTGGTAAGGATGCGTGCAACCGTTGTTTTTCCGGTGCCGGGGTTGCCCACAAATACGGTGTGCAGGAAGAAGCGATTCAACACGTCACGGCCCGAATCGCGGTAATAGCGCACCAAATCAACGAGTTCCCGAATGTCGCGTTTGATATTGTGCATGCCGATGAGGCTGTCAAGTTCGTGAAGCGCCTTCATGAGCAGCTTTTCGTCGACAGGGATGTTGGGCAATGGTTTTTTGCGGGAGACATCTACTTTTTCGATGTCTTCCCGGATCACCAGGGTCAGCGCTTCCGGTGTCAGATTGCGCAAATCAGCCTGGCTCATGATTCGCAACCCCAATTGCACCTTCGCTTTGTCGACCAGGTCGTGCACGAAGCGCGCATTGCCAAATGCCCGGTCGCGGGAGCGGAAAGCCTCTGTAATCAATTCATCTACAAGAAGTTTGGCATCCGGCGCCAGGGTTACTTCTTTTTCTTTCGACGCAAAATCAGCGATCAAGGAAAGTTCCTGTGGCAGGTAATCGGCAAATTCGAAGCTCAACTTGAAGCGGCTCCGCAAACCAGGGTTGGAGTCCAGGAAGGTCTTCATTTCTTTGGGATATCCTGCGACGATCACCGCCAAATCTCCGGCTCCATTGGATAGTTCCTTGACCAAAATCTCGATGACTTCCCTGCCAAAATCCTTGCTGTCTTCAGCAGAACGCGCCAGGGAATACGCTTCATCGATAAACAATACACCGCCGCGCGCCATTTCAATGGCATCTTTTACCTTAGGCGCCGTTTGGCCGATGTATTCGCCAACCAGGTCGGTGCGGTCTACTTCGTGCACGTGTCCTTTGGTCAGGAGGCCCATTTTTTTATACAAGCGGCCCATCATTTTGGCGACGGTCGTTTTGCCAGTGCCCGGGTTGCCGATGAACACGGAATGTACGTTAATGCCGTCTTTCTCTTCAAAGCCCCTGTCTTTCCTGATTTGCAGGAACTGGATGTATTGGGCATGCTCCCGCACTTTTGTCTTGATGTCGTTCAGGCCGATGAGCGCGTCCAGTTTCGACAGCACTTCTTCGAAGGTATGCGTATCTTCCACTTCCGGCTCCAAGAGTACCTGGGCGCCTTTGTCGGGAAGCCATACCGGGTTGCTGCCTTCCTCGATTAAATCGCCCACATCAAAAGTGGCTACGGCCAGTAATTGGTCCATGAACACAATTTCCGCGCTGTAAAGGTCGTGCCGCCAGCTGCCTTTCACGTTGCTGCCCCAGCCAGCCGTAATTTTTACCCCCTCGTCGCCTTTTTCAACCTTGTGCAGGCGTATAACCTGTCCTTTAAGCTCGCGGGCGTTGTTGTAGAATTTGATGAACAGCTCACATTGCCACAATTTGCTGGGCAAGAGGTTCTTGAGCATTATTTCGGCATACACGTAGCGGGTCTCTTCGCTGTTAAAGCGCTTCAAATAAACGCGTTCGAACTCCGGCGTGTCATCATAAGGCCCTTCATACATCTTCAGGGAGCTGATCTGGCAGTAGGGGTTGTCGCCCCGCTGGATGGCCCTTCCGGCGTCCTCGATGTAGAAGTATTTGCTCGCTACCTTTTCGCCCTCGATCCAGGCTTCCCAGTAATAGGTGCCTTTTTTCCAAAAAACGCCTTCTTGTTTGTTTCCCCAGCCTTCTCGGATATACCCGACAGGATCGTATTTGCTTACTTTGCGCCGGAAGGGGAGGGCGCAGATCTCCTTGCGTTGTTTTTTGACAGAGAAACATTTCAGTTCGACATTGACTTCCCAGTCTTCCAAATCGAACTGTTTGTTCTGGAAAGAGAGCTCGGCATAGATATAGCTCGTCTCCAGGCGGTCAAACACCTGGCGATACTTTTTTTTGTTGTCGGCCAGCCATTCCGTGGAGGCGTAAATCCTCAATTCCTTGAACTTCCAAAGCCTCACATCTGCGGAGTCCTGGGGTTGTTGCGATTGTTGTGTTCCAATTTCCATAAATTGCCGGTTCTGCGGAGAAATTTTTGGGCGTTACTCCCTTTCTTTGCAGGAAGAAGGGGTTCTGGGTTGTCAAAAATAACGGAAATATTTGTCTCGGCAAAATTGTGACCTTCTGATCGAATAAAAAAACTCCGCTAGTTAAAATTATCCACATCATCCAACCAAAGCGGGGGTATTTTGAGTCTTATCAAAAGTGGAACTGTAAACACCTAAACTATATATGAAAAATCAGCTACTTGGCCTTTTTTTTACCATCGTCGTTTTACAACCCGCATTTGCGCAGCCAGGATCCTCGCTTGCCAAAGAAAGGGAGCCCAAATTCATTGTAGGCGCCGATATTGGGTTCCAATGGTTCAATGTCTCTTCACGCTACAGCTCTTTGAAAATCGAGTATGCAAAGAGCCCGTACAGGCACTTTTGCCTTCATTACAGCGCCATCCTGTCCGCTTCGGAAGATTACGATGCTTTTGACTTCGGGTACAGTCAACTAATTGACAAGGGTAGCTTTGAAATCGGGCTGGTTTCTAAATACTTTCCACATGGTCGGTTTACAGGCCGTAAAACGGGATTTTATGTGGCGCCTGACATCAGGTTTGGACGGAGGAAATACGTCTCTTCGTGGTATGATTTTCAGACTGGGGAGACCATTGAAGTACCCTTTACACACATCACAAGCAAATTGATGTTTGCCTGGGGTGTTCAGTGGCGGTTCGGCAAGTATGTTATGCTGGATTTGGGCGCCCCAATTGGCATAGAATATTACCAAACCAAAGACCCCCGGTTCGCAGACAACGGCCGCACTTTCTCGAACCGAAACCTGGTGATGATGCCTGCCATTATGATGGGATATGCCTTCTAAAACCGTAATTATAGTCAATGCAGGGTAGTTGTGAATGCAGGAATGTTGCAATCATTTTAAAATCAGGTATTTGTTTCACTCAAATCACTCAAAATCACTTTAATCACAGTGTATGAACCATATTTTTCGTCTGCCACTCGCCATTGCCCTCCTTTTTTCCATAACTGCTTGCAGTAAATACCAGCGGTACCCATTGCCTTTGGAAAGGCTTGAAAAAGTCGATAAGGATTTCCTAAGGTATTATTTGGTGGATGCGGCACACCCATTGACCAGGGTTTGGCATATGTCTGAGTGCAAAATAGCGCCACAGGAGATAACCTGCTACCTGACCAGGCTGACAGAGAAAGAGGGGGCTGAAATCTCCCTCGTGAGGGGCAACTGGGATGCCCGTGCCAGCAAAAACGATGTGTTGTTTTATGCTGAACCACGGTTTGCCAGCGCGCTCCAAGACAGCTCTATACAGAAAATCAGCATTGGACAACTGGAAAAAATTGAGGTTTTTGAACTCAATCACCTAAGGACTTATGGCGCCCCCTTATTGTCGCTTACTGGGTTTTTAGCACTGCTTTTCCTGATCTCGGAAGGCTAAATCCTTTGCAGCAAGATTGATTTTGCTGAACATTCGATAAAAAGAACTGTTTGATGGTCAAAATCTATCTTTGCCCCTTATGGCTACAATACGTTTTCAGTTTGAAGACAGCAGTATTCCTGCTAAAACAGTTTCCGGCAATTTCCACGACCTTTCCATTTTGGAAATCACGGAGGATCACGACGTACACCTGAACCACAACTGTGGCGGAGTGTGCGCTTGTTCCACCTGCCACGTGTACATTGAAAAAGGTGAGGACTTTTTGGAAGAAATAACCGACAAGGAAGAGGATTTCATAGACCGTGCCATCAACCCCAGGCTGGAGAGCCGTTTGGCATGCCAATGCGTGATTTTGGAAGAATCGGCAGATATTACGGTCACCATCCCCGACCAAAAACGGATCATCGGGCACGAGCACTAACACCTTTAAACACATCAACAGACAGACAAAAACCCTTTATGGCTTTTCAAGACTTTGACAATATGCCCATCGATTGGGCCGATCACGAAGACATTGCCATGGCGCTGTACGAGCGCTTCGGCAAGGATTTTGACGAAAGTAAAATTTACAGGATTCGCTTTACGGAATTGCTGCAATGGATTTTGGAAATCCCGCATTTTGAAGGGAAACGGGAAGGCAGCAACGAAGGCCACCTGGAACAGATTCAAGCAAAATGGGTTTACGAATGGAGGGCGAACAACAAATAAAAGCTGTCGGCATTCCACAAAACGTGGTTGCCATCCTCAACCCGGACGCACCGGTCGATGTGGAACTTGTACACGTTTTTGACAAAATGAAGGCTGTGAAAGCCTTTGTCTTTGATGTAGACGGAGTGCTGACCAACAACGAGTTGCTGGTTACAGAAGCTGGCGAACTCTTGCGCACCATGAACGTGCGCGACGGCCAAGCCATCAAATGGGCTGCTGAGGCAGGATTCCCCCTTTGTGTAATCACCGGCGGCCGTTCCGAAGGCGCGAAAAAGCGGCTCACAGCCCTCGGCATCGAAGAGTATTATTCCGATATTAAGGACAAGGTAGTCGCCTTTCAGTCTTTTATGCAACGGAAAGGGGTGAAACCCACCGAAGTGTGCTACATGGGCGACGACCTGCCTGACCTGCCGGTGCTGCGAAAAGTGGCGCTTTCCTGCTGCCCGGCAGATGCCGTTCCCGAAGTAAAGGCCGTTTGTGATTACATTTCCAGCCTGAATGGCGGGGGGGGCTGTGTGCGGCAAATCATTGAGTCTGTATTGAAACTACAGGGGAAATGGCCCAATTACTGATAAAACCGCTTGATATGAATCGATTCTTTTCCTTTGCCACTGCTTTTGTTTTAATTCTGTCGGCCCAGAACTGCACCGACACTGCTTCCAATAAAACAAAGTCAGTCGCCGGAGAAACATTGACGGCTGATGCCGCACCCATAGCCCTTGCAGCTGGTTTCAACGATTACTGGTATCAAGGCACAGCCGAATTGTGCGTCTACAAAGTGGAACAGGAACGATACGGGGAAATGCGCGAAGCGGAACAGGTAAACATATTTGTCACCGAAGATTTTTCGAAAGCCAAACAAGTGAAGCTTGACAATGCACCGGTTGCAGGAGACGCCAAAGTGCCAGTGCTGAAGTTAAACAGCCTGCGCCGATTTGAGACGGGGATTTATGATTATTCCCTGATGCAGTCGATATTCACGCCGGTTTCGGGCGCGCGCACCTTGAAAACGACCACCACGGTGCAGGACTGGTGCGGGCATGTCTTTATGCAAATGAACCTCGGACCTGAAGGTTACCACTCACGGGTTTTCTCATATTTTGAATCTGAAGGCGATTTAGCGGTTGTTTTGCCGTATGCGATGCTCGAAGACGAACTTTGGACGCGAATTCGTCTCAGCCCTTTCAGCCTCCCAACAGGTACCGTGGACCTGTTGCCCTCAGCGCTACACGCCCGGCTTCGGCACAAGCAAATTGAAGTGCAAAAAGCTGATATTCAAATAGATAAGAGGGTAGGGGAGAGCCTGCTCAGCCTTGCTTACCAAACCATGTCAAGGACTTTGACAATCCGGTTTGAGACCGATTTTCCCCATAAAATATTGGGTTGGGAAGAGCGGAATGCGGGAAAACTGGCCAGTAGGGGCACCCTGGTTTCAAGCAGGAAAAGCGCCTATTGGGCAGAACATGGCAATGAACACGCGCCACTGCGCGATTCCCTGATGATAGGCTACTGGCGCTGAACGATTAACCCAGCTCCTTTCCCCCAAAAAGCGTTTCCACAAAGGCTTTCTTGTTGAAAATCTGCAACTTGTCGATGCTTTCGCCCACGCCAATGTAGCGGATGGGGATTTTGAACTGGTCGCTGATGC
>CAYVPM010000158.1:0-813 GCA_964453475.1 uncultured Saprospiraceae bacterium
TTTCCAGCACTTAAACGAATGTTTTGATTTTGGTGCTGGAAGACAATACTCCACTCGAAGTAAAACTGCTGTGCCCAATTAGCTAATTATCAAATTAGCTAATTATCAAATTTAAATGGATTCCAAACTTAAACGGAGCCTGTAAAACCATCGGTTTTACAGGCTCCGTTTAAGTTTGGAATCCATTTCCGGTTTAAGGGTAAATTTCCCGTTTACAAGCTTTCAACGTGTTCAGCATCAGGGCCGCCACGGTCATAAGCCCAACGCCGCCCGGTACGGGCGTTATGTGGCTGCAATGTGGTGAAACTGCCTCAAAATCCACGTCGCCCACCAGCCGCGTGCCTGATTTTTTACTGGCATCTTCAATCCTATTGATGCCTACGTCGATCACGACGGCGCCTTGTTTCACCCAATCGCCCTTTACGAAATTGGGGATGCCGATGGCAGCGACTACAATATCGGCGCGGCGGACTTCGCCCGGGAGGTTCTTCGTGCGGGAGTGCGTGAGCGTCACCGTGCAATCGCCCGGGTAGCCTTTCCTGGAAAGCAGGATACTCATCGGCGTGCCAACGATGTTGCTGCGGCCCACCACCACGCAGTGCTTGCCGGCGGTTTCGATGTTGTAGCGACGCAGCATTTCCATGATGCCATAGGGTGTGGCGGGCAGGAAAGCCGGAAGGCCTTGCGCCATGCGCCCAAAGTTGATGGGGTGGAAGCCATCCACGTCCTTGCGGTGGTCGATGGCGAGGGTGATGCGCTCCTCGTCGATGTGTTTGGGCAGGGGCAATTGCACGATAAAGCCGTCAACATCGG
>CAYVPM010000158.1:823-6384 GCA_964453475.1 uncultured Saprospiraceae bacterium
TCAAGCCGCGCACGATTTCCAACAGTTCCGCTTCTGTAATATCTGCTTCTTTGCGGATCAGGGTACTTTTAAAGCCTACTTGCTCGCAGGAGCGTATTTTGCTCTGCACATAGACCTGGCTGGCGGGGTTTTCACCCACCAATACGGCTGCCAGGTGGGGCGTTTTTTGGCCGCGGGCCTTCATTTGCTCTACTTCGACTTCGAGTTCGGCTTTGATGTTTTCTGAAAGGAGTTTTCCGTCGAGGATTTGCATAAATTGTAGGGTGGAGATTTTGATTCGGGAAAATGATTGTGGCGCAAAGGTGACAAATACGAAACTCGCAACAAACAATGCTGCAGAAATTCAGCATCATTATTCGCAGAAATTGTCATGAAACTACTGTACCGTTGAAAAAACGCAATATCCTTGCTTTAAACATCAACTATTGGAGGTGCCTCCTGTGCATTCAACAAGGCTTTGAATCGTTGAAAGGCTTCCTGGTAGCCAGCGGCGCTCGCAGGGTTGGGCAAAATCCTTTTTGAAGGCAAATTTTGGGGCAAATCCTGCAAACCCAGCGCTTGCCTGCCTACCTGAATTGCCCCGGCAACTGAGGCATCGATTCCGCTTTCGTCCAGCAAAACGGGGCGTTGAAAAACATCCGCCAGCATTTGTACCCATGCGGCATTGTTGGAAAAGCCGCCACTGGCATGCAGCGTCTGTATGGGTTGTGGCAAGGCTTCCGCAATTATTTTCAGGTTGAACAAGATGCCCTCGAGGGCAGCGCGTACAAAATGGGCCTGCCCGTGAAGGCTTGTAAGGCCTACAAAAGAACCACGGGCATGTGCATCCCATAACGGTGCGCGTTCTCCCTGAATATAGGGCAAAAACACCAGCCCATCAGCGCCAATTGGAACTTCAAACGCCTGGATGGCAAACTGGTCTGTCGATAACGCCGTACGAAACACCTTGCCGCGCAACCATTCCAGTACGTTGGAACCATTGTTGCTCGCGCCGCCTACAATGCAGCGTTTTTCATCCAATCGGTAGCAAAAGGTACGCATGACATCATCCACGCTGGGCGCATCTACAACGCAGCGGATGGCTGCACTGGTACCAATGGTTACGGCCAACTGGCCCGGCTGGGTAGCGCCAGCGCCCAGGTTGGCCAGCGCCCCGTCGCTCCCGCCGATCACGGCGCGCGCAGCTTTAAGGGAATTGAAAACTTCCTGAAAGTTCGCCATGCTGGTAGTAGGTACCAACTTCGGAACTTGCTCGGCTGATATCCCGGCCATATGCAACGCCTCGCTGTCCCAATGGCTTCCCCAAATATTCATCAGGCCTGTTGCTGAAGCGCAGGAAATATCACTTTCGTATTGGCCAGTAAGCCTGAACCAGACATATTCTTTGATCCCCAGAAACTTATGCACCTGCGCGAACACATCCGGCATATTCTCGCGCATCCATATTATTTTACAAAGCGGCGACATGGGATGCACCGGTACCCCTGTACGGCGGTAAAGCTCCCTGCTGGCGCCGGGATCAGCGCGCAATGCCTCGGCCTCTGCTGTTGCCCGTAAGTCTGACCATAACCAAACAGTCGTCAAGGGCTTGCCAGCGGCATCCAGGGCCAGGAGGCCATGCATGGCCGAAGAAAATACAATGCCTTGTATGGATTTGGCCTTGTCGCTTAGCTTGGCAAGTACCTCGGTCAATACGGACAATACGTTATTGAAAATGGCCTCCGGGTCTTGCTCGCTCCACCCTGGCTGTGGAACAATCATTTCATTGCGCCTTTCCACAACGGAAATGGGGTTGCCTGCAGCATCTACCACCACAGCTTTTACATTTGTTGTGCCAATGTCAACCCCGATTAACAATTTACTTGAATGATGGGTGATTTAATGATGAGTGATGAATGATGAATACTGTAGTTATTTAAGCCTCCAGTTAATAGAATTAAGCTGTGACTTGAGCCTCGATTCATACCAAATCCAGGATGAGCACCCCGATCAGGCCCATTACTCCGACAATTGTCTCCATGACCGTCCAGGTTTTAAAGGTGTCGCGCAGGCTTAGCCCAAACCATTCCTTGAACATCCAAAACCCTGTGTCGTTGACATGGGAGCACATCAGGCTGCCCGCGCCGATGGCCAGGGTCATCAGCTCGGGAGATGCCGCGCCGCCTGCCACGATTTGTTGCATCATGCCGGCGGCGGTCATGCTGGCCACGGTGGCCGAGCCCACGGCGATGCGCAGCAGGGTAGCAGCAGTCCAGCCTAGCACCAGCGGCGACAATGCCGATCCCTGCAGCTGTGTGGCCAAGTCCTGGCCGATACCGCTATCGACCAGCACTTGCTTGAATACGCCGCCCGCGGCAATGACCAGCAAGAGGGAAGCTGCGGCTCCAAGCGAGGTACTGGCTTTTTCCAGCAGTTCGCTTGTTTTAAGGCGCTTTCCTGTATTCAAAAACGAGATTTGACCGAAAAATAGCAGGGCAATGAATACCGTGAGCAGCATGGCAAAGCCTGGGTCGCCGAAAAATTTCAGCCAAACAAGCGCCTGGCTTTCAGTCGGCAAGGTCATGTCGCCAACGGCAGCAACGGCCATCAGCAAAACAGGCAGCAGGGCTACAAGCAAACTTTTCAAAAAGCCCGGCAAAGAGATTCCTGGCAAGTCGTTTGTTTGCAAAAAAAGCTTTGGCGGGTCTGCAGGGATGTTTTTTAGCAACCTTGGAAATAGTACACCTGCTACAAAAATAGCGGGCAAAGCAATGATGATCCCGAGCAACAGGGTCTTGCCCAGGTCAGCGCCAAAAATATTCGCCACGGCAGTAGCGCCGGGGTGGGGGGGCAAGAAGCCATGCGCTACCGACAAGGGTGCTGCCATGGCAATGGCCAGCGGCACCAGCGATTGACCGGTATGCCCCGCCATGGCGAAAACCAGGGGCGCCAGTACCACAAAGCCGGCATTGTAAAACAAGGCAATGCCCACCACAAAACCGGTAATGACCAAGGCCAATCCGGCATTTTTATCTCCCATAACTGTCAGCAAGCGCCTTGAAATGACTTGGACAGCCCCCGTCTCCGACAAAATGCTGCCCAACATGATGCCCAGTGCCAACACCAGCACCAATCCGCCCAGCGTGCTTCCCAGCCCATTTTGTATCGATTTCAACAAATCCAGCGGGGGCATCCCATAAGCCAGGCCCGTGAAAATGGCCGTGGCGATCAGTGCCAAAAACGAATTGAGCCTGGCAAAGATTATCAATGCCAAAAGCAAAAGTATGCTTAGTAAAAGGATCATCTTTTTTAGTGAAAAGTTGTTGCATCAAGGCCTTAGCTTTCCTCTTGTTTTTTAGCCCTCAATCAAAGCCTCCTGCCCAAACGTGCTGAAAAACTACATTCAGGCCCAAAAAAGAGGAAGTGCCCACTCATCTCTCATCACTCATCACTCATCTCTCATCACTCATCACTTATCTCTCATCACTTCTTTTCCACCGCGTGTCCCCCAAACTCATTACGCTGTGCGGCCACTACTTTTCCGGCAAAGCTGTCGTCTTGCAGGGAGCGGTAGCGCATGATGAGTGACAGCGCTATGACAGGTGTTGGCACGCCCAGGTCGAGGGCAGTTTCAAGCGTCCATTTGCCTTCGCCGGAGGAGTGCATCACGCCGCGGATACCATCAAGTCGTGGGTCTTTGGAGAAAGCATTTGCCGTGAGTTCCATGAGCCAGGAGCGAACTACGGAGCCGTGGTTCCAGAGTTCCGCAACTTTTAGAAAATCAATATCGTAGCTTGATTTTTCCAAAACCTCGAAGCCTTCGGCGATGGCTTGCATCATGCCGTATTCAATGCCGTTGTGCACCATTTTGGTGAAATGGCCGGCGCCGGGCTCTCCCACGTACAAAGTACCGCCGGGCAGGGAAATGTCATCGAAAATGGGTTTGCAGTGCTCGTACACTGCTTTTTCACCGCCAATCATGGTGCAGGCGCCTTCCAGGGCCCCCGATGTGCCGCCGGAAGTGCCACAGTCTAGAAATTCAATACCCAATGCTTTCAAATGTTTGTAGCGGCGCAGGGAGTCGTTGAAATTGGAATTGCCGCCATCGATGATGATGTCGCCCTTGTCTAGCAGGGGAATCAATGTTTCGATAACATCCTCAACAATTTTTCCCGATGGCACCATCAGCCAAATCACGCGCCTTCCCGAGAGGCTCGAGCAAAGATTCTCCAGCGAATTCACTGCTTGGATCCCTTTTTCCTTGCCAATTTTGGCGCTAAGCGTTTCATCGCGGTCGAAAGCGACGACTGAATGTTGGTGGTTGCGCAAGTTAAGCGCGATGTTGTAGCCCATTTTTCCAAGGCCTACCAGTCCAATTTGCATGATCAAATCTGATTTTGAACTTTTTTAGGCAATTTCTCTTTCACCAATTCATAAGAATCGAGTACAAACTTTTCCCACTCTTCGTCGCTGAGCCAGTTGAAATCCAGCACATAAACCCATTTGTGCCGGGCCATGTAAGGCGCCGGAATGATGCCCTCGCGCTGGGTGAGCTCACGGAAAAGCTCATCCTTAACTTTGAAAGATGCGCCGCTTTCCACGTCGGCGGAAGTGACGCAAAACATTTTTCCGCCGACAGAAAAACAAAGGTCGCTGTCCCATTTGACGTCTTCGGTGGCGCCAGGGAGGGACAAGCAATAATTTCGGAGTGTTTCAATATTCATCGCAGTGTTTCAGTAGAATGTGTTGTAGTGTAAGGTTTGTGAGAAACAATACACCTGGAATGTCGGAAACGGCAAAGTGAACAAGCGCATTCTGGTTTTTGTGCCAAAAGTTTCCCGCTGCAAATGTTGCTTTTTTCATTGATAGCGCCATGGATAAATTCCAAATTACACAACTTAGTGTCTCCCCGACATTATTTCAGGGCTAAAGTTTGAAGGGCTTTTTGGTACCTTTGCGGCGAAATGGCTTAGAAGCCGGCATTGTGCTGTATTTCTTCAAAATTCGAACCGAATTGCAGAAAAAGCGTTTAAAATAGACAAACGAAGATATTATGGAACCATCAGGATATTTGCCCATCGTGTTGCAATCGCTTGTCGCACTTGGATTTGTTGCATTGGTGCTCGTTGTGGTGCCGATGTTAGGTCCGCGCCGCCGGGGCTTGAAAAAAGATGAGAGCTTCGAGTGCGGAATCGAGGTGCAGGGAAATGCGCGTTTGCCTGTGTCTATCAAATATTTTATGACGGCGATCCTTTTTGTATTGTTTGATGTGGAGGTGATTTTTTTCTACCCATACGCGGTCAATTTCCAGTATTTCAAGGAGATCGGCATGGGCGTCCAGGGATTTATTGCAGTATTGATGTTCGTGGCGGTTTTTCTGGTTGGTTTTTACTACGTGTACCGCAAAGGTGCATTTGAATGGGATAAATAATTCGGGCTGTTAGCCTTTTGCCGTTGACCATTAGTAGCCACTGCAAATAGGAAACTGTCCATAATATACCTCACGCCGCCAGGTTTTGCCCTTACAGATGTTTGTAATCAATTCAAAATCAGTTGAATCAATCATTGTCAATCACAAAAAT
>CAYVPM010000159.1:0-6369 GCA_964453475.1 uncultured Saprospiraceae bacterium
CGCGGAACTAGCCTTACCTCTCTCCTCTCACTTTCATCCTGTCAATGAACTCTTTGAAATCACCCCCTTTTGAAAGGGTAGAAATTCGTGATTTCCCCAATTGGGAGCGCAAAGATAGATCGACAGATATTTAACGACAAAATGTTTTTTGATTTTTTTGAAATTAAGTTTAATCAGCAGCATTTCAATTCTTGAAATAATTGAAAAAAAAGCCTGATTTTCGAAATTATCGCTTGCTATTTTGGCAAAAAGGGCGTATTTTTGAAGTAAATCATCAAAATTCTCCAACACCACTTTTTTTAATTTTTTTCAAATCATGCCAGCTTCATTCATGCTTCCCTCCCTGCGCGATTTGTGTGCGGGCTTCCTGCATTTGCTTTATCCAGAGCTCTGTGTTGCCTGCCAACACGATCTGCCCGTACGCGACACCTGTTTTTGCTTTCGTTGCCGCTTGAAAAACCTGCCTTTTGACCTGGAAAAACCCTCCAACAATGAATTTACCACCCGGTTGTGGGGCCGATTGCCCATGAGCTACGGTATTTCAGCTTACCATTTTACCCGAAAAAGCCCGATTCAAAAGGCAATACACCAATTGAAATACCACAACAAACCTGAAATCGGACTGGTCATGGGCCGCGAACTGGGGAAAAAGATGTTGGCTGCCGGGCTTGGCGGCTTCGACGGGATCGTGCCTGTACCCTTGCATCCGGGCAAAGAACGGCTTAGGGGGTACAACCAAAGTGCCGTCTTTGCCCAGGGCATTGCTGAAATACTGGGGATCCCCGTGCTGGGCAAATCGCTTGTGCGAAAAAAGGTTACCAGTACCCAGACGAATAAAAAACGGATGGAGCGGTTTCAGAATGTCGGCGAGGTGTTCGCTGTCGAACGGCCAGAACCTTTGAAGGGCAAGCACTTGCTGCTGGTAGATGATGTGCTGACTACAGGGGCTACCCTGGAAATGTGCGGTTTGGCAATTTTAACAGTGCCGGGCACCCGTCTGAGCCTGGCTACCATCGCCATTGCTGACAAATGAATTTTGTTTCCAAAATACCATGAGACGCGTTTTCCCAAGAAGCATCAGCGACAAATTTCAGCTCTCCATTATATTAGAGCAATACCTGAACGTACTGAGGGAATCACCTTTGCAGGTATATTTGAGCGCGTTGGCTTACGAAACCCGTATTCCTGAACAGGTTTTTCAACGCCTGCTGAATTTGCGGACCGATCCTATGGACGCACAAAATATTCATGCCGAAGACTTCCATATCCTTTTTTCGAATTTACAGATTCGGTATCCTACGCTTAAAATTTGGGAACTGGAAAATGGGGAGGTTTTTATTGAAATATAGCCTTTTGAGGTACGGGTTCAAAAGCGAATCATAAATCCAGCGTCGTATTTTTCAATAATGTAATTTCCTGGTTCCAAAAGGAATGCCCGCAGTTGCGGAAGCGGGCTTTGCCATTGGAGCGGCAATTCGAATGCTTCCGTTACCATAAATGTATGGCTGCGAAAAAAGGCCCGTTGGGTGCATGGCGCCATTTTGACCTTGGGAAAAAAGAAAACAGGGCGGCCTTCATGATTCGCCTTTATATGCGCCACAGCCTGACGACATCGCCGGTAGCGCGGTAATGGCGCATCGTTGGGCAAGCTTGCATCGCTGACATTGCAAATGCCAACATGTCCGCATTTTCCATTGGCAAGGCGTTGACCAAATTCGACATTTGCCACGATATAATCCCGGTTTTCCAGCGATTGGGAAGCCTGGATTTGGGTTTTTTGTGCCATAATCTGAATTTTATAATAGGTTATTTATGGGCAGTGATTTTCCCCAGGCCAATGCCAAGCGCCACCATGTGGTTGCAATAAGACCTGACTGCTTCGTCGAGCGCCCCATCGTAGCGCTCGCAGGCGCATCCCCAATAATCATCAAAGCCACATTCCGAACAGGCATCGCCCCAACATGCCTGGTAGATTTCACCTGCTTTCCATACACCTTTTGAGGTTTCTGTTAACAGCACCATCACGGTAAAGCCCAGTTCGGGCATTTCACTGTTTTTTCCCCGGAAGAACAGGTAAGGCTTGTTGTGAATGTCCCTTACCCGCACGTCGTGGACGGCGGTCAACTTGGGCGATATCAGTTGTGCAGCGGCGATGAGCGTTTTTTCGGGCGCCAATATTTTCCACAGGCCGCGCTGGTTGGTGATGGCTATGGTGTCGGCCGCGGGGTCGAAAGCTGATTGAGCTTGTAATGGAAAGACAAAAGCACAGAGGAGGATGGAGATAAGAAATGTTTGCATTGTTTCAAGGTTTCAGGTTTCAAGGTTTCAGGTTTCAAGGTTTCAGGTTTCAGGTTGTTGTTGCCCTAGGGGTGGCTAACAGTTTTGGGCTAATAGGCTAATCAAACAGGGTCACTGTTACTTTTTTTAGTGGAGCCATCAAGGTGGCATTTTGACCGCAGTTTCCTTCCCCTTTTGTACACTTGCACAAGGGTGGCAAGGAACACTCCCGACATTCACCGGAACTGCTGCAGGAAATAACCAGGTCGTCGGCCTGGAAGCTGCCGGGGCTGGTTTCAACCAATAGTATCGCCATAATTACGCCCGTTTCAGGTTTGGCCAATATTTTTCCATCCGCAATGAGGTAGTTGGATTTCCCGATTTTCTGGATTCCCACAATCTGGATGTTGGAGACGGCAGGCATGGCCTCTTGAATGGAATAACAGAGCGCCTGGGCAGGCAAAGCTATTTGAACCGAACCATCAGGCTGTCGATGCGCCAGCACATCTTTCTCGGGGTCGAAGGTGACGACGCGCTGGGCGTTGAGGGTGAAAGTGGTTAGGAGGAAGAGGAGGAGTTTCATGGTTTCAGGTTTCAGGTTTCAGGTTACAGGTTTCAGGTTTCAGGTTTTTGGTTTCAGGTTGCTCTTTGGTAGGGAAGAAAGGGTCGGGGAGGGGATGGGTTTGGGAAATAGGTGGTTTGGGTTTATTGTATCGTAGTCCCTTATATTTTGATGAATTCAGGTATTTTATCAGGCCAGAAATTGCTTTGCTTGTTCGAGTAGTAAGGGCATGAAGTTCTTTCAATTCTAATTCATTGATGAATGCATAATCTAGCGCTCGGTAGCTTTGTGACCGCACTTCGCCGCAGGAGCCTTGTGCAATGCCAAGGAAATAGATAAATTCTGTGTTATTACCCCTTTCATGTCCTTCTGCAATACAATCCATAACAGAGCCGGAAGAATTGCGAATTTGCTTGCGCAATTCCCAGTCATTTCCAAAGGCAGGTTTGACAGTATAATTCCGAACCAGCTTGCACACCTCACGCGCAAGCTGCCAAGCCTCTATTTCTTCAAATCGTTTGAAGGTCATACCATTAAATTTTATTTGAACTGAAAATTCCAAAGAGAAACGCACAACCCGAAACCCGAAACCTGAAACCCGAAACCCGAAACCCGAAACCATTCACTCCACCGTCCCATAAAGCATATCCTTCAATTTCGACCCCTGCACTTCAGGCATGCGGTATGCGCTGTTGAATTTTTCGAGCGTTTGGTCAATGTCGGCTTTTAATTGGCGGAACTGGTCGGGGAGAATGGTGTTGCAGGCTTTTTCGTTTTCGTAGCTGTCGGCGATTTTTGCAAATTTTTTATAGTATTCAGCGCCCTGATTCACGAAATCGCTGTATCGGTTGATGAAATACACCACGCGGTCGATGGCGAACTGGAGGTTGGTTTCCGCTTTGGCGAGCAGTTTCTGGTCAGGTTGTGCGGGCATTCCCGGGATGGTGTTGTTTTCCCCCAGGGCTTTGGCCACCATATTGTCGAGCAGGGAATAGAGGCGCTCCCAGTCGTCGCTTTGGCGGCATCCTTCGAGGGTGATGGTGTAGCCCACTTGCCGGGAGCAATCGGAGAACAGGGCTTCGCAGTCTTTTTTCAAGGTCAGGTTGGCGTCGCGGAGGTAGCCGGTTTCGTAGTAGATTACGTTGAGGTCGTTGTACATGCGCACCGTAAAATCGAGGATACAGGCCACTTTTTCCTGGTTTTCTTTTTTATCCTTGTCTTCCACGCCGCTCAGCATCATGCCAACGACGGAGAAAGCAGCGGAAAGGAAGGGGTTGCCCTGCAAGAGCTGCGGCAGGGTGAAGTTGTATTTCCGCTTCATCTTTTCTGCTGTGGCGCCAAGCGACTCTTTGAATTCGGGGTAATTGTGTGGGTTCGAGATTTTCAACAATTCCTGCTGTGCTTTCAAGCTGCTGAAATGGTGGTCCATGCCCAATATTTTTTCATAGAGCATTTTGATGATCTCGATGCCTTTGCGGTAGCGGAGCTTGACAAATTTTAGTTGGTGTTCGGCCTCCAGCGCTTTAAGTGCGTCTTCGAGTTGTACGCGCTCCCAAAGCAGCTTGAACCCAATATCGGGTTCGAGGGAAGCCGGGTCGTGCAGCTGTAGGTTGACGTCCTGCAGCCGGTTGCGCAGGGGGGCGGTAGATTCTTCGTAGATGCGGTTCAGTTCGTTCAGGTCGATGACGGCTGTTGTCATCCAGGGTTGCAGCCACACGGCGGCGGTGTCGTAGGCAGGCAGGTTGTTGGCTTTCAGGCTGCAATGGGCGATGAGGAACAAGGCAATAGCAATGCCTGTGCTCTTGCGAAGCGTTTGGGTTTTCATGGCTAAGGATTTTTGTTGTTGGGTAAAACGGTTGAAGCGTGTTTTGATGGGTTTGTTATTTTGGTTTGTACATGAGGCCTATGTTGATGTTGAGGGCCGTGTAGCCCATTTGGATGGCAAAGTCATTACTAAGATTAGCAGGGCTTCCCGCAAAACGGATTTCGCCAAGCAAGGCGAGGTTGTCGGTCAGGTTGGGGCAAATCCCCAGGCCAACAAAGTAACCTATGGCTTCGTCGCGTTTGAATTCCCAACCACGAATATCATCTTCAGTGTTTCCTGAGTTGAGCCGGTATCCGGATGTGAATGCGCTGGTGATATCTTTAACGAACCCAAGGCCTGCATTGACAAATAAGACGTCTTTGATCCGGTATTCAGGTACGATTACCAGGTAGGTTTGATTTATGGAATAGCTTCCTTTGAAATAGTTAGAGAATTGGCCCTCATACAAGATGTTTCCATCAATATCTGGGTTAAAATTGTTGAAACCCAGCTCTGCCCCAATTCTAAATTTGTTTTTAATGGGCAAACTGAAGGCCATTGAAAAACTGCTGCCACCATCCCTGGTTTTTTTCGCCGGGTCGTATTTATCCTCTTTAGACGTGAGCTTTGGTTTGCCGCTGAGTGCTCCTGCTTTCATACTAAAATTGAGTTGGTTTTGCGCGAACGTTTGGAGGCTCAGCAGGCAGAGGATTGTGAAGGGAAAAAGATGTTTTTTCATGATGAGTGTTGTTGGTTGGTGAAAAGTGATTTTATTCAGGTAATTTTATTTTTCTGAAAAAGCGGTTGATAAGGATTATTAAAGATTATTCTATCCCAAAAAACAATGTTATCGTTTCATATTTGATTTTTTTACACCCCCTATATAATTAAATTTTGGCAGGTCTCCAGGTTTGAGTTCCCAGAATGATTGGTAATCCAAGTTAACTAAAATCATCCTTATTTTTTTTCTGTCCTGGTTCACCTTGTTTACTGTTTCCTGCCACTCTGAAATATGGCTTTTTGTGACATTCCCAAGATATTTTGCCCAATAGACAATCATATATGCTTCATATTCCTGCTCCTCCAATTTGAATTCTCGTGCGTTTCGCACGACAACAAGGCCTTTAAGATATCCATCCAGGGCTTTTCCCGGCACAGGTGTGAAGGTATTTATTGAATCGACCTTTTCGATAAATGTTGACACTTTCGCATTGCAAGCTGATTCAGGGCTTCGATAGTCTATCAGTTTTTTTTCCTTGTTGAAAAAACGGACATCTGGAGACCCGACGCCAGTGATATAATAATTATTCAAAAGAAAGGTGTCTCTGAAACATAGTATTTCCGAAGTATCTACCCTGCTAGTCAATAGGAATTTTGAAAGCGATAGATGAGTTTCAATTTCGGGTTGTTTTAATCCTTCTATCTTTATCAGAATTAACCTGCATCCGGAGGATAGCATAAAAAAAATGAAGACAATGATCGGCGCGTAATTTTTCATAGACATAAAGTTTGAACATGCGGCAGGTAATAAACCTGCCGCATGGCTGTTGAATTAGAAATTGACCAGAATATTATTGTTGTCAAGCACGATTAATGGATAAATACCAGCCTTGATGGTATAAGATTTTATACCCAAAACAGTTGATACATCATCTGGAAGTTCAAAGTCTTCTTCAACAATAAAGTTGTCACCCCCGAAATAGGTGTCATATGTATTTGCGGTCAT
>CAYVPM010000160.1:0-6363 GCA_964453475.1 uncultured Saprospiraceae bacterium
GACGGAACAAACCGATGACAAGGCCATAAAAAAGGCCATGTATGACCTGCTTAACCAGTGGAACGATGGTAAGATAAAGCCCAACGATGTACTGCTGGTTTTTATCAGCTCCCATGGGAAAATCGTTGAAAACCGCTTCAAGATCCTGCAAACGGGTTACGACCCAAAGTATGAGTTTTTGACGGTGGACTACAAAACAGACGTCCTGGAAAAGCTGAGTCCCGTGACTTGCAAAAAACTAATATTCCTGGACGCTTGCCACAGCGGTGGCGCTAAAGACGGTTTCGATGGCCTGAGCCAGGCAGTGGTAGAATTGTCCAAAATCCAGGCAGGGGTAAGCACCCTGACCAGCTGTGGCAGCACAGAGAAATCCTATGAAGACAAACTGTGGGAAAACGGGGCGTTCACAGAATCGCTGCTGGAAGCATTTGACAACAAATCCTGTACCGACAAGGAAGGAGCATTTCAGGCGGACAAAGACAATGACCGCATCATTCGCCTTGGCGAGCTGTACGAATTCCTGCGCCGCCGCGTACCCGCGCTCGTGCAGGCAGGCGTACCAAATGCCCCTACTTCCCAAACACCTTTTATGCCCGAAAGCGAATTGGACAAAAACCTGCCTTTGTTTATTCTGGATAAATAAAATGCCCAAATCATGTTCAAATTGAAAACAATCTTGCCTTTTTTAGCCTTGCTGGGCTTTGTCTCCGGGGTTATGGCGCAATGCCCCAACGGCACCGTCGTCACCGTGACGAACAACGCGGGGAACAACGTCAACGGCTCCTTCGCCTGGGCCCTCGGCTGCCTGAGCAACCCCGGTTTCACCTTGACAACCGTTCGTTTCAACATCAACGGGGCTACTGAAATTCAACCCTCTGCGGCGGCGCCGCTCAATGTAAGCAAACAAGGGGCGACCATTGAAGGCGCCAACCTGGGCAATGGCGGCCCTATCGTCATAGATGGCGGGAATCCGGCCGGGGCGCCTGCTAACGGCCTTACCATAATCGGCAATAATATCAGTGTTTATGATTTGACAATCCGCGATTTTTCAGCGGGTAATGGTATCATAATAAATGCCATCACCGGCTCATTGGTGCAATCCAACACGCTCACCTCGAACCGTATTGGCATTACTACAAACTCCACAGCCCAGGTTTACACCATTGATGGCAATACCATCGGCGGAACTGGGAACGGCAATACGGCTGGCGGCATCTCCATAGGCGGCGCACCTACTGCCGCCATTGTTTCCAACAACCAAATCGCCAGCAATGGCAGCGCGGGCATCAGCATCATTGGCGGGACGGTATTGATCACCAACAACAGTATCTATTGCAACACCACGAGCGGCATCGCCCGGAGCCAACCGCCAGACAAGCCGGTCATTACCCAAGCTACCACTCAATTGGTGCGCGGGACAGCCAGCATTGGGGGAAGTATCATTGAAGTATTCATTCACAGCACCGTCGGTTGCGCGGGCGCACCCACGCAAGGAAAAACATACCTCGGCGCCGCGACCGCCAATGCTGTTGGCGCCTGGACGCTTTCCCTGGCAGCAGGAAGCGTGGCGCCAGGGGATGTTCTCACCGCCACCAGCACGGAAAACGGCAATAATACTTCCATTTTTTCCGACCCCAGGACGGTAGTTGATTGCGCAACTTTTGTAGCAGGAATTAACCCCACACATGTCACCTGCCCAGGCGGCAACAACGGGCAGGCGACCGCAATCCCCGTCAGTTCCACTTTCTTGTATGCCTGGGAACACGGGCCAACAACCTCCACCGTCACCAACCTGACTGCAGGCACCTATACCGTTACCATCACCAATACCAGCGGCTGTACGGCTTCCCAATCGGCCTTTATCACCGAACCGCCGCCCATCTCGATTGGAATATCAACAACCCAGGTTTCCTGTTTTGGGGGGAATAACGGCACCGCCATTGCCAGCCCTGCCGGTGGTTCTCCCGGTTACGGATACATGTGGAGCAATGGACAAAACACCAACACAGCCATGAACCTGAACGCTGGCGTTTATACCGTAACCGTAACCGATATCAACGCCTGCACGGCAACCCAAACGACGAGCATCACCCAGCCGCCGGTGCTGAGCGTGGCCATGGGCTCGCTCGGCAATGTCAGTTGCTTCGGCGGCAGCAACGGGAGGGTAACCGCCCTGCCCAGCGGCGGCACTGCCACCTACGCCTACGTTTGGAGCAATGCCCAAACAACGGCCCAGGCAGTCAATTTAAGCATTGGCGCCTACACCGTCACGGTCACCGATGCCAATAACTGCACTGCTACCCAAACCGCCAGCATTATGCAGCCGCCTGCGTTGAGCGTGTCAATGGGGCAGATTACCAATGTTAGCTGCTTTGGTGGAAACAATGGCAGCATAAGCGCCACACCTGCCGGTGGCACAGCTTCGTACAGCTACTTGTGGAGCAATGGTCAAACCACAGCCCAGGCTACAAACCTTTCGGCAGGCACTTATACCGCCACCGTGACCGATATGAACAATTGTACCGCTACCCAAACGGCAAGCCTCAGCCAGCCGCCCCAGCTGACGGCCAGCCTTTCTTTTGTCGGGGAAACAATGGCGGGCAGCAACGACGGCACGGCAACGGCGACACCGGGTGGCGGCACGCCGATCTATATGTACAATTGGAGCACTGGCGCGACCACCAACAAAATCACAGGCCTGGCAGCCGGCACATACCAGGTTACCGTGACCGATGCCCAGGGTTGCAGCGTCACGGGTGCTGTCACGGTGACAGTAGGCGGCAGTGGCGGCGGCTGTACGGTGTTGCCCGTGTACGCTGTGCTGGCGCCCTCAATGGTTTGTGCCAACACGCCCTTTACCCTGGAAGCGGACGACCTTTATCCCAACATTGTCGTCAAATACGTGTGGTTTTTGCCCAACGGCGATTCTGCCGTGACCACGTTGCCTTCCTTGACGGTGCTTCCAAACTCCAGCGCCTATTCCGGTGAATATTTTGTGCTGCGCGATTCGGCGGGCTGCCGCTCCATCAAGGTTGGCGGCGCGCCGGTTACCGTTTTGGCGCTTGACAATGTTTTTGCGGGTAGCGACATGGTGCTGTGCAGCGCCGCGCCGGTACAGCTCAGCGCCACCCCGTCTTCCAGCGGCACAGGTTCCTGGGTATCCCTCGGCGCAGCCACTATTGATGCCCCCAACCAAAGCCAAACGATGGCCCGCAACATACAGGTCGGCAAGAACGCTTTTGTTTGGAAGGTAGCCTTGAGCAACTGCCCGCAAGCCGGCGCGGATACGGTAGTGGTTTTCCTGGAAAGCCGCCCGGTGGCCAGAGATGATCATTATACCCTGCATCGCAGCCTGGATGTAGCGGTGATGGAAGTATTGCTCAACGACGCCCTGGCCGGCCTTTCTGATACAAACCTCATACAGATAAACGCGCCCGCGCCCGGCCAGTTGGAACTGTTGGCCGACGTTTACCGCTTCCGCTATACCGTTGATGAGGACTTCCGTGGCACGGTTTCCTTCCAATACGCCGTTTGTAACCCTGCTACCGTATGCAATATCCCTTGCGACACGGCCACCGTGACCATTGAGGTGCTGAACCTGCCCAGTATTCCCAGCGGACTGGTTTTGAAAGATAGCGGCCCCAACGGCGCCTTCAGCATTCGGGGCGCCAATGGATTTTCCCGCATCGAGATAACCATCACCGACCGTTGGGGCGACCTGGTATTCCGCGACCTGGATTACAAGAACTCCCATCCCTGGCTGGGCGATTACAAACGCTCGGGAAATTACCTGCCGGCTGGCGCCTACTACTATTTTTTAAGGGCTTATGAGGGGGAGACCTTGGTAGGGGGGACGATGACAGGGGTTATTCACCTGTTTGAAAATTGAGGTGATTTGATCTTTGAACGCACTTTTAAAAACTTGATATGAAAACTATCCTAAGCATTATTGCTGCAACTATTTGCCTTGCGGGCAATTTGAAAGCGCAGCAGACACCGCTTTTCTCGATGTATCGCGACCAATGGGCCGTGCTGAACCCGGCGGCCCTGTCCAACAACTATTTGCTGAACAATAAAACCATGAGCCTGAGCGGCGCCTGGCACGTGCAATGGTGGAACCTGCCTTCGTCGCCGCGCACCCAAACCCTTGCCTGGGAAATGGTGAGCGACCCCAGGAACAGCGTGTTCGGGGCGCAGGTAATCAACGACCAGACGGGGAAAATCAGTCAGACGGGCGTGTATGGCCGCTATGCCTACCGCATCAAAATGGGGCGACGCATATCGCAGTCACTGCTGATCGGAATAAACGCCGGGGCAGTGCAATACAGGGTCAAGCTGAATGAAATCGATTTCCCTGATGCCAGCACTGCTCCGACGGGGTCACCGCGCCTTGTCCGCCCCGATTTGGGAGTTGGTGTATTTTACCATTATGCCGACCGCTATTACGCAGGCCTTTCGGTGCCGCAAACGTTCGGTATCAGCACCGATTTCAAGGATGGGGACGATGTTTTTTCCATCCGCAGGAAACCTCATGTTTATGCTGTGTTGGGAGCTTATTGGAGTACCCCTTGGCTCGGGAATGAAACCTCCTTCATTGAGCCATCGATTTGGGTGAAATACGCTGGCAGCAGCCCCTTCAACATGGATTTGAACCTGCGGGCACAAGTCAGCGAATTGGTTTGGGCCGGTATTGGTGTGAACGCAGGGTTCGGCCTCCGGCCCAGCGCGGCCCTGCATTTCGAGGCAGGCTTGTTCTTGGGGGAACAGGTGCAGTTGATGAACAGCCAGGTGAAAGTCGGCTTTGCATTTGATTTGCCAGTGATGCAGGGGCTGGGGCGGGTGTTCGGCAGCTCGGCGGAGTTGGTGCTGGTGTACACCTGGAATTGAATCTAAAACAGAGGGCTACTTCAACCTGAAGTAGCCCTCAATGGCAAATGATGCGTGCTGAAAAAGCAAATCTATAGCCTAGATTACGGAAGGAAGTACGATGCGGCACTTATTGAATTGTATTCCCCTGTAATACCCATGTCAGCGTATAGGTTTGTATACAGGAAAATCACAAATCAATCATGCTGCAATTTCAAACTTCGAGGAAGGATTATGGTAATTGCTCTAGATGTCTGCTAATGAATACAATAATGAAAATAATGTGCCAGAATTCAAGTACTTGATTTATAAATAAAAATACATTAAATAAATTAATATTAGTCTCATTTTGGGATTAATTTTCTAATTTTGGGAAAATTGTGGAGCCGAAAAAATTGTAATTATATCAATATATTAATCAATATCAACTGCCTTCATGTTCGTTTAAGCGCTGTAGAACATTGGAAGTTTGTTGGATCAATTGTTGTGTTAGGGTTCTCATTTGGACAGGGTCAATCTCCTTTTTTTTGGTTTGGCTTTCAATTGTCAGGGCTTGCGCATGAAGGCCTTTCAGTCCAAACATGGCAAAATTGGGTTTCAACTTGTGTACAAGCTTTCCCACCGCTCCCCAAGCATCATTTTCGACTAAAATTTCGAGCTGTTTTAAGTTCAAAGGGGTTTCATCCTTAAATGCATCAATAATTTGGGCAATAAAGGCTTTGTCGCCATGGCTTAGCCTGTTCAAGTATTGCAAATCAATTTGATGTTCGGGCATGATTTGGGAAATCTCAACGCTGCGCGAGGCAATGGATTGCAGGAGTTGCTCCTGCAGCATTTTTGGGGCGATGGGTTTGGTCAGGAATCCGTTCATGCCCACGTTCATGGCCCTCCGCTTTTCTTCTGCCATGGCTGCGGCGGTGAGCGCGATTATCGGGGTGTGCTGGTTCGGGTTGCCCTTATCCTTGCGAATGGCCAGGGTGGTTTCGCAGCCGTCTAGTTCGGGCATGTGTATGTCCATAAGGATGAGGTCAAATTGCCGTCTGGCCGTTTTTTCCAATGCTTCAAGGCCGTTGTTTGCTACCTCATAGGTACAAGCCCAGGTCTCCAAGGTCTTTCCGGTCAGTTTTTGGTTTAACAAATTGTCCTCAACGATTAAGAAATGCAGGCCGCTGAGGGTTTTGTGGGGCAGTATGGAAGGGCCTTGTAAGGCTTGTTCTTCGGCGACCGGGATTCCTGAATCACCAAAGCTAAGGGAGAAAATAAAAACAGAGCCTGTACCCGGTTGGCTTTCAACCCGGATGGATCCGCCTTGCATCTCCACCAATTGTTTCACGATGGTAAGCCCCAAGCCAGTGCCGCCGTATTTTCGGTTGATTTGGATGTCGCCTTGTTTAAAATACTCAAAAATGCTGTCCAGCTTGTCTGACGGTATGCCCATGCCACTGTCTTGAACACTGAACTCAATAAGGTAACAGCCCTTCGAATCGTCCAACATGC
>CAYVPM010000161.1:0-6356 GCA_964453475.1 uncultured Saprospiraceae bacterium
GAAGTCGTGGTCTAGTTCGCAGCAGTACCACCTCCGACCCAGTCGCTCGGAGACACAATGCCGTAACAGCGCCTTTTCGAAAAAAATACATGCTGGTGGAAGACATGGCCATAGAAGCAAACGGGACAATATGGCTGGCGATCTGTAATCTGGGTTTCCTCTTGGTTCGTAACAACGGTCAATGCTCGATCATGCCGGAGGGCAACAGCAATTATTTGGTTTTTTCGGAAATAGGTGGAAAGTTAATCCATTCCATATCTTTGGCCGAAGCAAGGCGGAACCTATCAATAACCCACAACCCACATTATTTTACAGCCTTGCACCTGAAAGGTCAACAGACGATAACCTTAAGTCCACAATTGGGGTTCAAGAGGCGCCATTACACTGAACGAGGGGTATGGAAACTGCAAAACAACGATATAGTTATAGCCCATCATGGCAACTTGTCGCTTGCACACAACTGGGAGCTCGCCTGGCAGTACGCAGCCGATATTTTTCCCAGAAAAATTGTAGAATCACCTCGATGTGAAATTTTAATTGCAGTGCCCTACCACAAAAATGTCGGATTATTCCTGGCTTCCTCGATAGAGCAAGTACGGCGCGGCGATTATCAGAACCTGCTGCCCGGGCATTTTGTCACCGATGTGCATTGCGATCATGAAGGCGGCTGGTGGGCAGCTACCCTGTACGATGGCGTTTTTTATTGTAAAAACCCTGATTTGCTATTGTTTGACCAATCGACTGGTATGCCCGCCAACGAAATACGGAGCATTACGACTGACGAAGACTCCATCGTGTTTGCCGGGCTCCGCCCAACATTCATCGCCGCTATCAATCGAATTACCAACACTTCTTATTCCTTACCGCTCCCACCAATAAATTCCCATAAAATAGATGCGCTTTATTTTGACACACTTAATAACCGACTTTGGTGCGGCGATCCACTCTTCTTTTATGAAAATAAAAAATGGCAACAGGTGTTGTCGAGTAGTGGTGACGCAATAGGTGGTAGCATAAAAAGCATATCCCTGGATCACACTGGGGCATTTTTCTGGGTTAGCACAGCATTTGGTTTCTGTCGGGTAGACATTCGAACAGGCAAGTCGCTGCGATTGGGCAAAACAACATCTGGCGACAATTATTCGCGCACATTTTCTGTCCTAAATGACCGGAAAGACAATTTATGGGTTATCACCAATGAAGGCCTCCGGATTTGGCGCGATGGAAAGTTTGTTGCGCCTCCCTTCTCGCATCCCGCTTTAAGCCTTCAACCGCGCAGCCTGGCCATGTTACCCGATGGTAGCCTGGTCATAGGGCTGCTGGCAGGCGGTGTGCTGGTTCGGCAACCAACAGGGCAAGTAACCCACTTAACCGTCCGTGATGGACTGAGTACCGATGCCGTGAAAAAATTAGTCGTCAGTGCTGATGGCGTTATCCTGGTCTGCACCAATAATGGGTTGAATCGGCTCATGCGCGATGATGCAGGTCGCTGGCGAATCGAAGTTCTAGGCACCACGCAAGGGCTGCCTTCTAATCAGATTAATGACGCATTTACGCTAGCGGGTGAAACCTGGGTGGCCACCAACCGCGGGCTGGTACGGCTTCGAAAATTACCCATATCCGCACCCATGCTTGCGCCCGTCCTGGAGCAGATGCTTGTAAACAATCGCCCAGTTGAATATGCCGCAGGCTTTAAGCTGGCGCACTATGAAAACAACGTGGTTTTCCGTTTTTTTTCCCTCCACTTCCGTTCGGAGGGCGACATCGTTTATCGCTATCGACTGGTAGGCATCGACACCGGATTTGTATATCCAAACGTCCGTGAAGTGCGCTTTGCTAACCTATCACCGGACACCTATATTTTAGAAGTACAGGCGCGGAATGAAAACGGCGGCTGGAGCGCGCCTGCGCGCTGGCCTTTCACCGTGTGTGCCGCCTGGTGGCAAACCTGGTGGTTCAAAGCGCTTTTGGTATTGCTTGGAGCCGGAGGATTGAGCCTTTGGTACCTGTACCGCTTGCGTCGCGTTCAGCAGGAAGTTCAGGTGCGCAATAAGATCCGCGAACTGGAAACAGCGGCTTTGCGGGCACAGATTAACCCTCATTTTATTTTCAATTGCCTCACCAGCATCCAGTATTTTATCACTGAAAACGATTCCATTACGGCAAACTTGTACCTCGCGCGCTTCGCCCGGCTGGTGCGTCTGGCACTGCACAGTTCTGTGGATGGCTTGCACACCCTTGCCGAAGAGGTGGAGATGCTGCACAATTACCTGGAACTGGAAAATCTGCGTTTTCAAAACCGCTTTGTTTTTAGGATAACGGTCGAGCCAGGTCTTGAGCCGCAGGAGATTTTTTTAACGCCCCTGCTCGTGCAACCCTTCGTGGAAAATGCCCTGCTGCATGGCATGAAAAACAAGCTGGAAGGTGGAATAATTGCCATTGATTTTAAATGCGAAGGCGAATATTTACTGGTAACAGTCACCGACAACGGCCCCGGTTTTGCAATCGAATCAGCAGAAAAAAGCTTGAGTGGCCGAAAATCGCTTGGTATGATGCTTACCCAGCGCCGTTTGGAAATGTTGGCGAGGAAAAGCGGGGAAAAAGCATTTATTCTGGAAAAAGTTCAGGATTCCAATGGCAGGGTGTCAGGCACAAGGGTTCTCCTTCGGGTGCCATTGGCCAGCCCGAAAACTACCGCATCTCATTAAAAACCGCCCAAATCGCACTTTCCCGCCACAGTCGGGAGGCTGGTAAGCACCTTTAGGCTTTTATCAGCCCTGCGTATTGATGAAACAAGTACCGAATCCTGACCACCTTCAAGCTGAAAATCACGCAGAAAAAGCGCGTCAATTGATGGGCGCAGGGCAAACGAGTGCATTGTTGGAATGGCTGCGGCAGCAACGTCGCTTTGACCGAATATCACCAAATGTCTACCGAATCGCATAAAGGCTGGAAGATCAAATTTTTAGTAGAGAATTTTGTGGGGTACTATCACCTTTTCGAAAACACAATAAAAAATTTCCACGATGAAAACCACACTCTTTCCATTCAGACTCCTGCAGCTTCCCATTTTGTTTTTTGCAATATTCTGTCAAACACAACAAGGCTATAGCCAACCTTGCTGTAATATACTGACCAACGGCGATTTCGAGCAAGTTGGCGGATTCAGTTCCGGTTTGCCCCAAAATTGCGCCTGTGCATCAAATTCTTATTGTGTCGGTGCCAATTTTCAGGTAAAATGCGTTTTCTGGCCCCCTTTACTGGGCAACGGCGGTAGCGGCAATTTTTTAATTATCGACGGCAACCCCAACAGCCCGGCAGATGTATGGCGAAGCTCCGTCACCCTTAGCCAGGCCGGAACCTATTGTTTTTCTTTTTTTGCAGCCAGCGTGTACGATGTGCCCTTCGACCTTGGGATCACCGTCAACGGCACACTCGTACCCAACGGCACTTTTACCATCAGCCAGTCGTCACCTTTTTGGACTTATTACACCACTAGTATCACCCTTAGCCCTGGCACTTATACCCTGGCGATCCGGCAACTGATGGGCGGTGCTTTCCAGGATTTCGGCATCGATGATGTCGTTTTCGGGATCCCAGTCGTGCCTGATTTTGCTTCTACCCCCGACCTTGCTTGTGGGCTGAAAGTTTCTTTTTTCAACCAGTCGTCAGGCCCGGCGCCACTCACCTATTCATGGTCATTCGGCGACCCAGCCAGCGGGCCTGCCAATGTTTCTACCCAGCAAAACCCCACGCACACGTTTACGGCATGCGGCGATTACGAGGTTTGCCTCACGGCAACCCGTGGTTCCTGCACCGAAATTACCTGCAAAATCATAAGCGTAACCGACGATGAGGCGCCCAAGATCACTTGCCCGGCCAGCATCTCCATCACGGCCGCGCCCCCCAACTGCGCCACTGTTGTAAATGCCATCAAATGGTTGAGCGCCACGGACAATTGTGGTACTCCCATGGTCGATTATCAAATTACTGGGTCAAGCTCGAATTCCGGCCAAAACGATGCCAGTGGATCGATGTTCAACCCGGGCATATCTACCGTCATATACACCGCTACAGATGCCTGCGACAACACCGCCAGTTGCTCTTTTTCCGTTACGGTAGCCTGTGATTACATTTGCCCCAACAGTATCGCACAAAATCCGGGATTTTTTCAAGGCGCCATTCCCGGTGATCTGGGCAGTGGAGGCGTATCCAACAATTGGATAAGAGGCAGCGGATCGCCACAGGTGATAACCGGTGATCAGTGCTGGGATCCGGTTGCCATCCAGATGTGGGGACGCCAGAATCAGGGCGAATCGTTTTGTCAGGGCTTTAATTTTCTGGCAGGGCATACCTATAGCATCCGATTTTGCGCCCGCTTTGTCCACATCGATACCCTGGCTACCAATTACATTCGCTTCGGCTTTACAGCCATGAACAATTGTAGCGATCCATTTTTATGCAATCCTGGTATCTGCGAGGATATGGGCTCTAGTGGTCAAATCACCAGTCAGGGCTGGGCCAACATTTCCTTGCCCAACTGGACTCCTACCCAAAACTGGTCTTTTTTCAATGTCCGGGCATTCACCAACACCAACATTGGTGATTCCTTTGGCCGGATCGACAATATCTGTATAGAAGACATCACACCTGCTTGTGCCTGTCCAGGCGGGACTCAGGGAGGAAATTTGATCACCAACAGCGATTTCACGCTAGGCGACAATGGTTTTGATTCTGATCTCATCAATCCAAACAATACCTGCGGTTCTGGCCGTTACGGCGTTACGAACAACTTTAACGTGTTTTGCGGCAGTTGGCCAGCATTGGGAGGCCGGCCGGGACCAAACGGCAATTTTCTGCAATTGGACGGGAACAACAACATTGCGGTGCCCACCATCCTCTATGCGTCAGCCGTCAGCCTGACTGCCAATCAAAGCTATTGTTTTTCTTTTTGGTGGGCTGCTGCATTTGGCACGGGGGCGCAAAATTTCCCCGTGGAAATAACGCTCCGGACATTCCCCGGCAATGTTGTTGTTCAGACGATCACGCCCCAAATTCAAATCGCTCAAGCTGTCTTTCCAATATGGACGCAGTCAATAATAAATTTTACAAGCAATGTTCCTACTGGTACATATTATCTGGCTATCAGCCAATTGAGTGGCGCATTAACCCGCGATTGGGGGATTGACGACCTCTGTTTGCAAGAAACAACGCCGCCCTGCACAGCTGATTTTACATTCACCCCGCTTGGCGGATGTGGGAAATACCAGTTTACAAATACGTCTTCAGCCCCGGGAACACTGAGTGCCATGTGGGACTTCGGCGATGGCAATACTTCTACCCAGACCAGTCCGATGCACCAATTCTCCACCTGCGGCACCTATACGGTCTGCCTGACCATAACAGGCGCCAACGGTTGCATGTCGACCATTTGCAAAACATTGGGTATAATCGACAATGTGCCGCCGATGGCCAAATGCAACCCGGGTACGGGTGTAACCCTCAATGCGAATTGCCAGTTCCCTGTTACCACTTCATTTGTTGACGGGGGCACGACCGACAATTGCCTGCTCACAAGCGTAACCGTTAGCCCGACGGTTCTGACAGGCTGTCAAAACCACACCGTGACACTTACGGCAACAGACTGGTGTGGGAATACCTCTACCTGCACGATGGGCATCCAAACACTGGAGCTGGTACCACCGACCATCAATTGTCCGCAAAACATGACGATTTTAGGGGCGTTCAACCCGCAAGGCATTTGCACGGGCGTACTTCCGCCGCTCAATGTAACCTATTCAGACAATTGTGATCCCAACCCTGTGTTGAGCAATAATGCACCTCCGGGCGCTGTGCTCCAAAACGGGCCAAATACCATTCTTTACACCGCTACCGACCAGTGTGGCAACTCAAAGACCTGTTCTGTAACGGTGACGGTCGTATGCGAGCCGCTGGTATGCAAATGCAGCGCAGGAAGCGGCGCCCCGGGTTTGAATCTCGTACAAAACGGCACCTTTTCTGCTGGCAACGTCAATTTTACCTCCGACCTTGCATTTCCAGTTTGTGGTTGCGGTGCGAATACTTGTTGCGTCTTGCAGCAATTCACCGATAAATGCGCGAATTGGCCGGCAAATTTCTTCGACCATACCTATGGATCAGGAACGCCTGCATTGAGCCAGTTTCTAATTGTGGATGGCAATCCGGCTGCCACTACAAACGTATGGGAACAGTCCGTCACGTTAGCGGCAGGGGCAACCTACGAATTTTCGTTTTGGACGGCCAGCGTTCACCCCCCCGCATTCCAGAATTTCACTATACAGGCACAACTGGTGGACGCCCTTGGCGCCCCCTTGCCC
>CAYVPM010000162.1:0-6344 GCA_964453475.1 uncultured Saprospiraceae bacterium
GCTTCCGCTTTTTTCCAGGCCAACGGTCGGCTATGCCGATGACAAGGACTTTCCCATGTTCGAAGCCAGCATCGACAGCCTGCAACAAAAAATGCAAAGCGGGGAATGGACTGCCGAATCCATCGCCAAACAATACCTGAAACGGATCCGGGAAATCGATTCCAATGGTCCCAAACTCAACGCGGTCATAGAGCTCAACCCAGATGCCCTCGACATCGCCCGCGCGCTCGACCGCGAGCGCAAGGCCGGAAAGCTGCGTGGCCCCTTGCACGGCATCCCGGTGCTGGTCAAAGACAACATCGATACCGGCGACAAGATGATGACCACCGCCGGCGCCCTGGCGTTGGAAGGGAACCGGGCCGCCCAGGATGCCTTCATCATCCGGCAATTGCGGGCTGCCGGGGCAGTGTTGCTCGGCAAAACCAACCTGAGCGAATGGGCCAATTTCCGCTCTACCCGCTCTTCCAGCGGCTGGAGCAGTCGCGGCGGACAAACTAAAAACCCATACCTGCTCGACCGCAGCCCCTGCGGTTCAAGCGCAGGCTCCGGCACTGCCGTTGCAGCCAACCTCTGCGCCCTGGCCATCGGTACCGAAACCAACGGATCCATTTCCTGCCCTTCTTCCATCAATGGGATAGTCGGCATAAAACCAACCGTAGGCTTGCTCAGCCGCTCGGGTATCATCCCCATTTCCAAAACCCAGGATACGGCCGGGCCAATGGCACGGACAGTCCGTGATGCCGCCATACTGCTCGGCGCACTCACGGGGCTGGATGCCGCCGATGCAGTCACCTTGGAAAGCAAAGGAAAATCACATACGGACTATTCCAGATTCCTTGACAACAACGGCCTGAAAGGCAAACGCATCGGCGTGGAAAAATCCTTCCTGAAAGGGCATGAAGGCGTTACAGCCTTGCTGCAGGAAGCCATTGAAACCATGGAAAAATTGGGCGCCATTGTCGTGGAAGTCGAATTGGAAGCACAGTTGAAAGACATCGGCGATGCTGAATATTCGGTGCTTTGTTACGAATTCAAAGACGGGCTGAACCAGTATTTGGCAAATGCCAAAGCCAGGGTAAAATCCCTGGCCGAAGTCATTGATTTCAACCGAAAGCATGAAGCCACAGCCATGCCCTGGTTCAAACAGGAAATATTGGAAACCTGCCAGGAAAAAGGCGGGCTTGACTCGAAAGAATACCTCGATGCCCTGGAAAAAGTGGTGGGTACCAGTCGAAAAGCCATCGACTCCCTGCTGCGCGACCAGCAACTGGACGCCATCATCGGCCCTGCCAACGGCCCCTCCTGGTGCATCGACCTGGTGAACGGTGATGCTTTCACGGGCTATGGAGCCTACTCCCCTGCCGCCATGGCGGGCTATCCGTCCATCACCGTCCCGATGGGTATGGTGCACGAACTTCCCATTGGACTGGCGTTTACGGGCATGGCGTATGGGGAGCCGGCGCTGATTGCCCTGGCGTATGCTTACGAACAAGCTTCACAGAAGCGAAAAGCACCTACGTTTCTACCCGGCAATTAAAACTCCAGCACAATACCCACGCTGGGCAACAGCGAACCTTCCGTGTTTTCCAAAATCAAAGGGATGGCGTTGCTGCCATCAGGGCTTAACGGTTTCCCGTCGGAAGTAAGGAAAGCTGAGCCATCTGCTGTGCGCTGAAAGGTATAATTTGGCGGCGCGGGGTTCACCGTGTTGAGCACATTCTGGATATCAATAAAAACATCGAGTGCGGCGCGCTTGAAGTTCCATTTTTTGTCAATGCGCATGTCCAGTTGGCTGAAATTGCCCAGGCGCTGGCTGTTAAGGCGGCTGTTGTCGAGTACGCCGGTGCCGATGGAAGCGTAATTCAGTCGACTGGCTTCCAGGTCGAGTGGCGTAAACGGAACGCCGCCCTGCAACCTGTATTTAATGCCCAACTCCCAGTTTCGCCGGAATTTATACCCCGACAGCAGCGACAACAAATGGCGGTTGTCCCAAGCCGAAGCGATGAGCTGCCCGTCACCATTGCTGAATTTTGACCAAAACAGCGTGTAAGACCCGGTGAAATACAGGTTTCGATTCAATTTTTGCTGGGCAAATAATTCAAGTCCATAGGCTTTGCCCGTACCAGTAGCCAATACCCTTTCATTGCCCAGAACCCCAAAACCGCCTCCCTGATTGGCCAGGGAAACACCGTTGAATGCACTGACAGGATAATCGGAATATTGTTTGTAAAACCCTTCCAGGGTGAAGCGGAGCACACGTGAGGGTACAAATTCCAGTCCCGCTACATAATGGTCGCACTGCAGGTAAGGCTGGTCCTTATTCACCAACTGCCCCAGCGCATCCCGATAGCCCAAAACCGTGTACAGCGGGGTTTTATAATAGCGACCAACAGAGGCGTTGGCTTTCCACTTTACAGCCAGGGCATAGCTCATGCTTAGCCTGGGGCTTATGGTGTTCAATAGGTTGGCGCCATTGTCGGTAAAAGAATTGCCGTCCGCCCGGATACCGGCTGAAACGCCGAGTTTGCCATCGAGGAAACTGCGGTTAGCCTGTCCGAAAAGCCCGAATTTAAAAAAGTCGATGGCGGTATTGAACCTGACTTCCGTAGCGGGCTGCACAACGTTGCCCAGGGAGTCGCGCACTTCCGCGCGCAGGCGGGCATAGGAGTCGTTGTTGTATTTGACGAATTGCGCCATTGCCCCGGCGCTGAATTTCCAATTGCCTGTATAGCGGTTGTAGTCGAAGCGAAGCTTGTTCTCTATCTCCTGGCTTTGGATACCGAGTATACGCTTTGCTTCGTCACGCTGCTTGCCATCGCTGTTGTCGGCGAATTGGTCGAGCTTGTTGTCGAGCATATTCCGGCTGAACGTCAGGTTCCAAAAGCCATTCTCTATCAGTCGTTTAAGGGCGAAGCCCTGGGTGTAGTTCCACTGGTTTACGCCGGGAACGGAGCTTAAAATGTAGAGGTTCTCAGGGGTGGCATCCTTGGGCGCTTCAAAGTAAAAATCGTCGATGGCGCCTACACCAAGCGCGGTGAAGGTGGTTTTTGCATTGATTTTATGCGTCACTTTGTATTGAAAATCCCAGTAATCGGGGCGAATGGGCAGCCCGATTGCTTCAAACAGCAACTGCAGGTAAGAGCGCCGTGCGGATGCCAGGAAAGTTGTTTTGCCATTTTTTTTGCCCAATGGCCCTTCTGCTGTGAATGCCGTTTCGGATGCGCCTACCCGCAAATTACCCTGAAAGCGCTCGGGGTTGCCATCGCGCTGGCGGAATTGAAGCACGGAAGAAAGGGTATTGTCGTAGCGGGCATTGAAAGCACTGGTAGCCAAGGTAGCGTCTTCAATGAAGGAGACATTGAGGATGCCCGCCGGCCCGCCGGCAGCACCCTGGGTCGTAAAGTGGTTGATAACCGGGATTTCAACCCCATCGAGGTAAAATACGTTTTCACTGGGGCCGCCGCCACGGATAATAAGGTCGTTTCGAAATCCCCCGCCTGTTCCTGCCACTCCGCCGACTCCGGGCAAAGCTTGCACTACCCTGCTGATGTCAAAATTGCCGCCAGGATTGCTTTTGATTTCTTCGACCGAGAGATTTTGGACGGAAAGCGGTGTTTCAATGGACGCAATGCGAACGGAGCGGTTTTCGGACACAAGCACCTCGCCCAATGATTTACTGTCGGGTTCCAGCTCAAAATTCAGCTGGCTGGCGTTACCGCTGGTGATGACGACGTTGAATTTGGTTTGGGGCGCATAACCCAGGTACATGGCCACTACATTGTACGATTTTGGCGGGATTCCGGCTATGCGAAAATTCCCGTCAATGTCGGTAACAGCGCCTAAATCGCTGTTGTCGATCTTGATGGTAACCCCAATGAGTGCTTCCTGGGTAAGTTTGTCTTTGACAGAGCCGGTCAGCAGGCCGGAGTTTTGAGCCAGGGTTTGGAAGGAAAAAATGAAACAGGACAGGGCAAGCGTTAAATAGCGCATCTTTTGGTCGGAAATTGAAATCGACCAAAACCTGTGGGCATTTGCCTGGCTTCGCTGGTCAATTCTCGTGACGGTTTTATCAATTTGTAAAAAGCCCTCAAACAACACGGCGCCTGCCTATTTGTTTCTCAAACCCAGATTTTGAAAACGAGGGCTTTGCCATGCTCCGATCAGGAGACGCTGGTTTTTATTCGCAATTTTAGTGTTTTTTATAGTTTAATATTTTGAACAAAAACAATTATTCGTATTTTTTACTTATTTTTGGCAACGATTCCCACAGCTTATTTATCAATGGTTTTGTAATAAAGGATTTACATTGAATGGTTGGCCAAACCACATTTCGACTTTCCTATCCAAGACTTTTCGGGTTTTGAAAGCCTGGAAAGTTGAACGCTCGAACGAAATTAAAATTTGTTCTTTTATTGAAGCCCTGGCCTTTGAAACAACCCCTTGCGGATCGAATGCACTCCAGCTCCCGCCCCATGTAACCACAATGGGATTCCCCCAATTGCCCTAACCGCGAAAATCCCCTGACCTCGAGCAGCGCCTGGTAGAATCCCCATGTCAAGGCAAACCCATCCACTTTTCTCCAATAATTTCACCAATAAAACAATTAACTATGAAAAACATTCTGGTTCCACTGCTATTGTCAGCTCTTTTCTGGCTGCCCGGAAAATCATTCGCCCAAACCAATGCCCAAAACCTCAAACGTTATACACTTTATGCCTACATGAAAGTAGCGCCGGGTATGGAAGAAGAATACCTGAAAATGGAGAAAGTCTATAAAAAAATCCACGCTGCGGCAAAAAAAGCGGGTAAGCTTGAAACATGGTCTTTGGCGCGTGTCATGATGCCGACCGGCGCGCACACAGAGTACAATTACGTGGCAAGGAATGTGTTGCTCGGCGATGAACAACTTTCCAACTATATGGAAGGCGGTTATGACGCCAGTTGGATGTCGGGGCTGACAAAAGAAGAAATGGACCTGGTCAACCGCACCGACAACATCCGGACGATGGTGAAAGCCGAACTGTGGTCGCAAGTCGACGGAGTGTTCGCGCCCGACATGAGCGACGCCAAACTCGTTGTGTACAACTATTTCAGCTCGCCGGAAGGCAAAACCCGGGCCGACCACATAAGAATGGAGCAAGACATCTGGAAGCCCGTACACGCAGCCCGCGTGCACGACGGGAAAATGAAGGGCTGGGCATTGCTCGAAATGAACTTGCCTTTTGGAACTTCCATGCCCTACAACATGATTACGGTTGACCTATACACCGGCATGAAGCAATACCTGGCGCCCTGGTTTGATGAGTATTTCCAAATTATCCACCCGGGAAAAAATCTTGATAATTTGATGACCCAAACACAAGCGGCAACAACGCTCATAAGGGGAGAGGTTTATATGATAATTGATCGCCTGGAATAAAGGTATTGGCCCATAAAGGCGAAAAATTTCAACTTTGCACAATTTGCCGGGCGTGTTTGCGTCATCTACAGCCGCAAGCACGCCTAGCTATTTCCAACTGACATTTTTACCCTGCAAATGAAGTACTTCTGTTTCTTTTTCCTCGTGTTGGCAGCCCACTGCCAGTTTAAACTGGCTACCCAAAACCCCGGGATTTCCGCTTATTTCAAACCCATAAGCATTTCGGATACGCTTCACATCGAAGTTTCAAGCCAGCAAGATCGCCCTCTTGAGGGGGATAGCATCCCCAATGTCTTGTTTTTCTGCGCAATACCCAAAGCGCTGCTGGAACAGATCGACTATATTGCCGATTCCGCCCAGGCGCAGGTTTTTGGCCGGGGCAAGTTCCAATTGAATAAAAGCATCACCGCCTACTGGGTAGAAATACGGCAATTCTGGTTCCAGCACCATGCGCTTTTTTTGTACAACAGCTCCACCGACACCTTCACCGAGCGCTTTACCGTCGCTGAATTCTACGGCGGCGATGGCGGGCAGCTGATAACGGGCAGCTGGCTCTTCGATTTTGACGGCGATGGCAAAACGGATATCCTGCGCCGGGAAATCGAGCACAGTATCATCCCAGGAGAGGAGGAACCCATTGAAAAAAACGAGCACGCGGCTACCCTGCTGCTGTGGCGCCACGGGAATTTTGTAGAAACGCCCTTGCCAGACACGACAGCTGCGATCAGGCGTTTCCCAATCCAGGGCTTTTGAGGTGCGCCCCAGGGTGTGTCTGGAAAATGCTGTCGGAGCTGAAAAGAGCAGATTTTAGGTTCTGACCAAGACCTAGGCTTCACGCAACGCTACCCGCTCGGCGGCCTCCATATTTTCAATACCTTTCAACAAGGCATCTGCATTGAATGAAATGCTGTCGATGCCTTCATGC
>CAYVPM010000163.1:0-6337 GCA_964453475.1 uncultured Saprospiraceae bacterium
AGCACCTTGGACAACCCCGATGCCTGCGCAGTGGATGAGGGTTGTTTGCGTGGACTTGGCACCCGGCACGTCATCCGGTTTCACACCTATATCGAAAATACTGGCGATCAGGACTACTACATCGGCCCCACGCCCAGCAGCCCGAATGATTCCTCGACACAGTTTGTATGGGACCCTTGTCACCACCATTGGCATTACATGGGATATGCTGAATACATCCTGTTTGACGCAAACGGGTACAGACTACCCATAGGCTCCAAAACCGGATTCTGTGTTCTTGACCTGATCTGTCCTGCCGACAAAAGAAAATACAATTGCAATGTGATGGGCATTACAGCCGGTTGCGGCGATGTGTATGATTCAGGCTTGCCCTGCCAATGGATCGACATCACGGGCATTCCAGCGGGCGATTACACGGCAGTCATGCGGGTAAACTGGGACAAAAGTCCGGACAACCTTGGCCGTGTAGAAAAAGATTTCATGAACAACTGGGCTCAAGCCTGCTTCAACCTGGCCTATTCAGGAAGCAATCCCTTGGTTACGTACCACAATGACCAGTGCCCTCCTTTTATTGATTGTGCCGGTGAAATTTACGGCAATGCGCAGCCCGATTGCAACGGGGTGTGCAAGGGCGTGGCCTTGCACGGCGACTGGAACCAGGATACCACCCAAAATATGGATGATACCAACGCTTACTTGAGCGCTGCAGTGGCTGGAACGGGCAGTGCCAGTCCATGCTTCGACCTTGATGCCAGCGGCGACCTCAATGTGTACGATGCGGCCCTGTTGCAGGAATGTGTGCTGCACCGTGATGACCCGCAGTACTGGATTCAGGAATTTCCCTGCCAATTCCCCGCTGGATTTACCAATGACAACGACCTTGTGACCCTGCGCGCCGGCATCCTGGACACTTTGGCCAAAACCTTCGACATTGAAATATTTAACCCCTTCAACCCGATCATGGGTTATGAATTTAGCGTCACCGGCCTGGCCATAGATTCGGTTGAAAACCTGATTCCTGCCTATTTCCCTGACCTTCGCTTCAATGCAGCCAGCGGGAAAATCATCGGCCTGGGCAAGGATGAAAGTACGGTGGACAAACATACTCTCCCCGGCAGCTTCCTGCGTGTCCACTACTCAACCATTACCGGAACCGAAATTTGCCTGTCTCAAATCACAGCCGTTGTCAATGCCAAATACCAGCGCAGCAACGCCAGCATCGGAGTTCCAAACTGCATTCCGGGCAAAACCAGTGCTACCAACACCCCCGATCAAAACGCATTTGGGGTGTTCGTACAACCCAACCCATTCGTGGATAGGACAAGCATTTATTTTGAAAATGAAGCAGCAGAACCCATGCGTGTCGACTTAAAAGACGTGACGGGCAAGTTGTTGCGCAGTTTTGAAGGTATTCGCGGCACATCCCTGACCATTGAACGGAACAACTTGCCGCTAGGAACATATATCTTCAGTGTCTGCGGGCCAAAGGGATGCGCGGGTGGAAAAGTGATAGCACAATAATTCATTCAACCAGTGTTATGTTAAAAACCATCTTTTTACTCATAGCGACACTTGTTGTATTGCCGCTCGTCGCCTTTTATTACGACGAACCTTTAAGCGCCGTACAACGGGACATGTTGCACACCGCAACCCTGATGATGCTGGTGGTCGCCGCTTATTGTTTTATTGTCGGCGAAATCACCCGGAACAACAGCCAGGTGGATAAACTATGGAGCATTGTGCCCATTTTTTATACCGGCTACTTCGCCTGGGCATCCGGCTGGAACCCCAGGGTAACACTTATGGCATGTCTCGCAACGGTCTGGGCAATCCGGCTCACCTATAATTTCAGCCGACGCGGCGCCTATTCCTGGAAATTCTGGAGCGGGGAAGAAGACTATCGCTGGCAGGTGCTGCGGCAAGAACCGATGTTCAACACCCGGCTGAAATGGGCCGCCTTCAACCTGTTTTTTATTTCATTATACCAAAATGCCTTGATACTGTTGTTTACCCTCCCGGCTTTGATGGTTGTGGGCAGCGACAAACCATTGGGTGTGCTCGATTATATTTTGGCCGGGCTTATGCTCGCTGCCATTGCGCTGGAATATGTAGCCGATGAGCAACAGTGGCAGTATCAGGAGGAGAAGAAGCGCCGCTTACAGTCAGGCGTGCAACTAGAGCCGCCTTACAGCGACGGTTTTGTCTCATCGGGGTTGTGGCAGTATGTTCGCCACCCAAATTATTCGGCTGAGCAGGCGATCTGGATACTCTTTTACTGCTTCAGCATTGCAGCTACCGGGAAATGGCTGAATTGGAGCGCGGCAGGCTGTGTCCTGCTGTTGCTCTTGTTTCAGGGGAGCGCTGATTTCAGCGAGAGAATTTCAGCTTCCAAATATTCGGGATATGCTGATTACCAACGAAAAACAGGGCGTTTCTTGCCGCGATGGAAATAGGAATCCCCGGCACTAGTCGTACAACAAATACCGTTTTCGCATTTCCTTGTATGCTTCCAGGCCATCCGCCCAGCTTGCCCGAATTTCAGTCTCCGGTTTACCCGCCAATATTTGTTTGCGGAACGTATCTGTCCCGGCCAGCAAATCCATAAAATTGTCTTTCCTGAAAAAAACAGGCTTGTTTGGAAAAGCCTTGTAAAAGTCCAACAACCAGCTGATATTCAACTGATCGCGGTTGCGCAAGCTGTCTTCGGAAATACGGCGGAAATCCCAGCCTTTGCATACCCAGTGGTCGTGCATTGGCGCCTTATTGCCGGTGTTCGGTCTTGGAATAAACTGAAAGGAATCAAGCCCGAAATCCGGGTGTCCAACCACTTCAAAAGGGAAATCGGTGCCACGGCCCAGGCTGCAGGTACTGCCTTCGAACAGGCACAGCGACGGGTATAAAAGTACGGAACGGGCGCTGGGAAGATTCGGGGAAGGTTTTACCGGCAAATCATAAGGTGATTCGTGGGTATAATGTAGACATGCGACAACCGTCAGGTCCAGTTCCGAAGCATGGTTGATCCAGCCTTCCCCCTTGTACATGCGCGCAAGTTCGCCCACCGTGCAGCCGTGGGCGATGGGGATAGGCGTCATGCCTACGAATGATTTAAACTGCATATCGAGCACGGGGCCGTCTATCAGATGCCCATTCGGATTGGGCCTGTCCAGCACGATAATCGGTTTACCCTGTTCCGCGCAAGCTTCCATGACGTAAAACAAGGTGCTGATATAAGTGTAAAACCGCGCCCCTACATCCTGAATGTCAAAAACGACAATATCAAGGCTGTCCAGGTCTTGTGCTGTTGGTTTTTTGCTTTTTCCGTACAGGGAGCTGATCAAAGCCCCCGTGCGCACATCGTGGCCATCTTTCACTGTTTCCCCGGCATCTGCCTCTCCGCGAAACCCGTGTTCCGGAGCAAATATGCGGGTTACAGCTACTCCCCGGCGGTGCAAGGTATCGACAAGGTGTTGCTCGCCGGCACGCGAAGTTTGGTTGACCACAAAGCCCACGCGTTTGCCCGCCAGCAAAGGCTGGTAAAACTCCATACGTTCTGCACCGACCATTACACTGCTAATCACGGTGATGGATCCAGTCGGAGCTGGTTGCTGGCCGTTGCCCAATAAGGCAAGCATCAACAGCCCCGCCATGGTCAAGACGCCTTTCCCGGTTTTTTTTATCAGGTTAAAATACATGATTTAAATCTTTTCAAAACAAAAAGTGTTTTATGTTTGCAAAAAAACAATTTGATAATTAGCTAATTAGCTAATTTGACAATTAGCTAATTTTTTAAAAAATGTTTGCCATCATCGACGTAGAAACCACCGGCGGCACCGCCCGCTGGGAACGGATTACCGAAATCGCCATCGTGTTGCACGATGGTGAAAAGGTGGTGGACACATTTTCAACACTGCTCAACCCAGAGCGCAGCATCCCCTGGAACATTACCCTGATAACGGGCATAACCGATGCCATGGTGGCCGATGCTCCCCGTTTTTATGAAGTGGCCAAGCAGATCGTTCAGATGACGGAGGATTGTATTTTCGTCGCCCACAACGTCTCTTTTGACTACAGCTTCGTCCGGGAAGAGTTTTCCAGGCTTGGCTATGAGTTTTCCAGAAAGCAGCTCTGCACCGTGCGTTTGGCCCGCAAGGTATTCCCGGGTCTGCCCAGTTACAGCCTGAGCAATTTAAAAAAGCATTTCAACATCCACGCCGAAAAAAGCCACCGCGCCCTCGACGATACCCTGGCCACCACCAGGCTCTTTGAGTTGATACTTTCAGCGCAAGAAAGCGGGGGTAAGTTGAAAGCGCTCGTCAATCAGGGGGTAAAGGAAACCAAACTTCCGCAAAACATCACACTTGAACGCTTGCATGCTGTGCCCGAATCGTGTGGCGTCTATTATTTACACGATACACGAGGAGAGGTTATTTATGTCGGGAAAAGCCTGAACATCAGAAAACGCCTGTTTGAGCACTTTTCTGACCCCACACCCAAGGGGGAAAAATTGCGGGCCGGAGTGGCTGATTTAAGCTGGGAAGTGACCGGAAGCGAACTGGTGGCACTACTGCACGAAAGCTCGGAAATAAAACGCTTACAACCGCCCATCAACCGAGCCTTGCGCATACGGAATTATGCCGGGGCCATCTTTACCTATACAGATCAAAACGGTTATAAATGCCTTGCCGTCGGTAAACGAACGGAAAAAAACGCCCGCAAACTAGACCTTGTGGCAGAATATCCCAAATTGGACAATGCCAAATCGCACCTGCAAAGCATCGTGCGGAACTGGGAGCTCTGCTCCCGGCTTTCCAACCTTGATGCCTCCAGCAAAGCCTGCTTTCACTATTCTATAAAAAAATGCCACGGCGCCTGCGTGGGAGAAGAAAATCCGGAGGATTACAACCAAAGGGTCGAATTAGCCCTTGCTGAAATTGACAAACGGCTGTCCGGCAGTTTTTTTCTCATCGACAAAGGCCGGGCGGAGGGGGAGCTGGCGCTCGTAGGCGTTCAGGATGGTGTTTATTGCGGTTTTGGCTATGCCGATGCCGACACGGGCCAAAGCACTGTGGAAGACCTTTTGGAATGCCTCAAACCGCTGGATAGCACAAACCCCGATGCTGCGCGCATCATCCATTATTTCATGGAAAGCAAAAAGGGCATAAAGCTGCTACCGTTTTAACGCTCCTTCGACAGGGTATGCTATAGTCAACGCAAAGTGGTTGTGAAAGTCGTGATCGCATAATCATTTGAAAATCACATGTTTTTAATCACTCAAATCATACAAATCACTTTAATCAGAGTATACCTTTGCGCGCTAAAATATAGCTTATGCGTATTGCCCTGCTCGGCGCCGGCCATCTCGGAAAAATCCACCTGAAATGTATCCGTTCCAGCGGATGCTGGGATTTTGCCGGATTTTACGACCCAGACGAAAAAAATGCTGCTGCAGCCATCGAACAGTTTGATGCCCGTCGCTACCTTTCCCTGGAACAAATGTTCCGCGATGTGGACGCGGTAGACATCGTCACCCCTACCCCAACCCACTTCGCGTTAGCATCGAAAGCCATTCGTGCCGGCAAGCATGTCTTTATCGAGAAACCCGTAACGCAGACCTTGGCACAGGGAAAAAAACTCCTGCAACTCTCTGAGAAACATGGCGTTACGGTTCAGGTCGGCCATGTAGAGCGCTTCAACCCGGCCTTTACAGCACTGGGTGGAATGGCCTTAAATCCCATGTTTATAGAAGGGCACCGTTTGGCCGTATTCCAGCCCCGCGGCACTGATGTTTCAGTCATCCTCGACCTGATGATTCACGACCTGGATTTGGTATTGCATTTGGTTAAATCTCCGGTGAAAAAGGTAAGTGCAAGCGGAGTAGCTGTGTTGAGCAACACGCCTGACATCGCCAACGCACGCATCGAATTTGCCAACGGCTGCGTCGCCAACCTGACCGCCAGCCGTATTTCCCTGAAACAAATGCGTAAAATGCGGCTATTCCAACAAGATCATTACCTGAGCCTCGATTTTCTGGACAAAAACGCCCAGATCGTGCGCCTCTTTGATCAGGACGCCAGCAACCTGCCGCCGCAGGACCAGCTGATGGAATTTGAGACCAACGCAGGCAAAAAATGGCTGCAAATGCAAATGCCGGAAGCCACCCCGATCAACGCGATCGAGGAAGAATTAAAAAGCTTTCACGCTGCGATTGAAAAAAAACAGCCTCCTGTGGTGACGCTGGAAGATGGCGTGGCTGATTTGAAGCTGGCACATAAAATTTTGAAGTAAATTGAGAAAAGGCGTGCAATGCTGCCCTAGTGGGACAATGGTGCCTACTTTT
>CAYVPM010000164.1:0-6315 GCA_964453475.1 uncultured Saprospiraceae bacterium
TCAATTCAAAATCAGTTGAATCAATCATTGTCAATCACAAAAATCAGGCGAATCATAGTATAAAACGATACCAGAAACTGGCGCTATACAACATTGTCGAGGCTAATCCTTTTAATCCCTTGTAGCGCCCATTCCTTGAACAATCCGGCTGAATCCCAATCGCCGGAAATGCCATACGTCCTAATATGACAAACCGGTTACGCAGCGCTTTGCGGACATTAATTTACTGTGTGGGGCTATTGTTGGCCTTCACAAACGCTACGCGTTTGGCTGCCCAGCCAGGCTTTTTTAACTTCAGCTACACCGGCCCTGATTCGGTGATTGTTGGTGCGAACTGCAACAACCCGCTGCAGGGTAATATCCCCAACCCCATCGTGAGCTCCACCATCGGCGCTACCATCACCATGTCGATGTTCGACGATGTGAACTCGGGCTACCCCTTCAACCAGCTTTTTACAGCGGGTGAAATTGCTCATGTGTATTGGTTCGTGAAAGACGACATGGGACATTCCCATTCTTTCGAGTTTTTTATCCGCTTTGTGGACCGGACAGCCCCTGTTTTCAACCTGACCGGGATTGCCGATACCATTTACCTGGCATCCGTGGTGCAAGTGCAAGCGCCGCCCAATATTCCGACCATTGACAACTGCACTACATTCAGCACAACTTTTGTGGAAACCACCCGGCCCGACACTTGCCTGGCCGGAAGCTTCACCCGAACCTGGACGGCAACGGACCTGGCCGGCAACAAATCCACTTTTACACAGACCATCATAATTGCGGCAGACAATGCGCCGCCGACCATTACTTTCCCTCCTCAAAACGGATCGGCCCCTTGCGCTGTGCTCAATACAGCTTACCCCGCCTGGCGGGCGGCCCAAATGGCCAATTTTACCGCCCAGGACCCTTCCGGTATCAAATCATTGACCAACAACGGTCCAGCAAGTTTTCCACCGGGTTGTACGGTCCCGCTGACGGTCGTGTTCAAGGCAACCGACAACTGCAACCTGATGATCAGTGCCACAGCTGTGTTCACCACTTCCGATAACCAGGGCCCGGTGGTGGTGGTAGCGCCAAAAGATACCGTCGCGTATTGCTCGCCAGGGGGCAACCACATGGCGAAATTGAATGAATGGATCAACAAAAGAGCCTATTCACAAGTCTACGACTCTTGCTCAACCCCCATAACCTACTCCATGAAAAGGAATAACGTTTTGGTGGATTCTGCAGGCGTGGTTGCCGCTTTCTGGGCTTCTTTCGACAATCCTTGCGGCACACAGATGATCGGGACCAAAATGGTCGACAAAGTGTCGGCATTTGTAACGGTCGATTTTTTTGCCAGAGATGCCTGCGGCAACGAGACTTTTGTGGGTAAGCGCACCTTCGCTGCCGTGGATACGTTACCCCCCGTCATTACCGGGATCAATACATCAGAACAATGTGGCGGCGGCGATGACCAGGCCAAGCTCCAGACCTGGATAAACGCCAAAGGAAACGCCACCTTCAGCGATGATTGCTCCACTGCTTTTTGGACCGGATTTTCCTTTACTACTTCCAATGGCCAATCGGGCACAGGCGCCTTCAACAGCGGCCCTTACCCGACCATTGTAGCCAACAATTGCACATGGTTCACGGATGTCACGTTCCACGCCAGCGATGAATGTGGCAATGCAAGCTCTAAAACACTGCGCTTTCAGATCGTTGATACTACGCCGCCGGTTTTTACAGGCTTGGCGCCCAATATCACGGTTTACTGCCCACAACCCTTGCCCACGACACCGGCAGCTACCATCACCGACAACTGTGATTTGAGCCTGGCCATTTCCTTTACGCGGGTGTACAAAGACACTATATGCGCCGGCTCATACACGGTGCTCACCACCTGGAAAGCCACCGACGATTGCGGCAACACCGCCACCATTACCCAAAATATTTTTGTGCAAGACACAACGCGCCCGGTTTTTACCCTGGTGCCACCTGGCCTGATCATGCGCTGCGACACTTTTGCCTTGCCTCCAGTGCCCGTGCAGGGTCAAAACATCAATGCAACAGATATTTGCAGCCCGGTTACGAGTATCACCACCGCCACAGCTTCCAACCAGAATCCCAACCCCAGCCTTTGCGGGCATTATTCCTACAACTTGGTGCGCACATTCACGGCTACCGACCAGTGCGGGAACACCCGAACAGCAACGCAGTTGATTTCCGTCATCGACAACCAGGCTCCGGTGCCGGGAGGCGTGCTCGACACGACGGCCTTGTGCAGTGCGCTAACACCTTTCCCTGCGCCCGCGCCCAATGCAGTGGATGCCTGCGCCGGCCCTACGGCGCCGCCGGTGTACGTCAGCACCCAAACCATCAATGGCGCCTGTGCAGGGCAATACACCTTGAAACTCAACTGGGTCGCAACGGACGTGTGTGGCAACCAGACCACTTTTCAACAAACTGTTCATGTGGTGGATACGGTAGCGCCCGTGCTCAGCAATATCCCCGCAAACATTACCGTGGAATGCAACGCCATACCTGCCCAGCCAAACACCAACAGCTTTAACGGGGCTGACAATTGCGCCGCCAGCGTGGCCGTGAACCTGGCAGAAACAGAAATCAGGAACCCAAACCTGAACAGTTGCGACCACTGGAACAATTACACCATCCGCCGCCAATGGACGGCGACAGACGATTGTGGCAATGCGCGTACCTATACCCAAAATATTCAGGTAGTGGACACCACGCCGCCCGTTTTGGTAGCCCCGGCTGCTATTACCCTGCCCAACGACATGGGCAATTGCGGGGCCACCATTCCAATTCCCGCCCCGGAATCGGTCTTTGACCTTTGTACCTCCGGTACCATTATGGTGTCGATGAAAGATACCTTGTCCATGACGGGAGACTCGATTAACTTGTCTGCACCCGTTGATACCATGGTGTTTCAATTTTCATTGCCGAATTCACTGCCACTCCAACCTGCAGTAGGCAATGTTGTACTTGGTATTTACATAGAAATGGCAGATGCAAACGGCCCACAGGAATACTTTAACATCTATGGCGAAAACGGTGTTTTTCTGGATACTACCGCAAGGACAGCAAACCAATGTATGGGTACGCCCAGTTATAAAACTGTTACCCTTTCCGCAGCTCAATTCAATAATTGGGCGAGTGATGGCGAACTGGTCATCACGTTGGCTCCAAATGGTTTTGGCGCCAATGCCATAAACCTGACCTGTCCCGGCGTGGTCAGGATGAACCTTGATTACAATTATAGTGTCCAGCATGTGCCCCTGACGCTGACTTATTCCCTGGATGGCAGCCCTTCCGCTCCCTACCCGCCATCAGGGGCCACCTTTTTGGCGGCAGGAAGCCATACAGTAGTGTACACAGCTACCGATTGCGTAAACAACAACAGCACAGCTTCTGTACAAATTCAGGTAAACGATGTACAACCGCCTTCCATTACAGCACCTGCACCGATAACGGCATACGTTGGCCCCGGTGTTTGCAGTACCATGGTAAAATTGCCTTTTCCGGTAATTTCAGAGAACTGCAGGATGTCGGGAGAAATAATGAAGTCTTCGATCGTTAATTTTCTAAGCTTCAGTCCTGACCCTGATGCACCGGATTTGGTGCCGGATGATGTCCTGATGAATATTCCGGCCTTGATCCCCAATGCCGTGGGGAATGGCGTATTGAGCATCAAATTCAAAGGTGACAACAACGGCCCTCGAGAGTTTTTCAACCTGTTTCAGGGCGCCAATCAAATTACAACAACCAATTTCAGCACCGCGTCCGGGGCTTGTCAAGACACCATCATCACGAGTATTGCAGTTTCCCCTGCAGCCATCAACACCTGGGCTGCAACGGGCATGGCAGTGTTCCGGGCAGAGGCTAATACCAATCCGGGGCCTTTATTCGATTTTGACTTTATCAACCCCTGCGCGCCGGTATTGCCCAATGGGACAGACGGTGTGAGTTTTATCCAGGTCATGTTGCAGTACAATTATGCGGTGGTGAATTTTGAGATCAGGAAAGCCAACACGCTCGTTGCAACGGGCAATGTAGTCGGGAACCAAACCATGGTAAACCTGGCGCCAGGCGCCTACACCGTGAAATACACAACGACCGACAATGCCGGCCTGGTCGGGATGACAACTTTTGCGCTCAATGTACTGGACACGATCAAGCCGGTTGCTACCTGTAAAACCAACCTGACAATCCAGGTAAATCCTTCCGGGATACCTGGCAGCAACTATTTGCTGCAACCTTCCGAGATAAATAATGGCAGTACCGACAATTGCCCGGGAGGCTTGACCTACAGTATGTCCCAATCAACGTTTACTTGCCACCAGACCGGGAACAATTACATCGTTTCTTTAACAGTCACCGATATTTCAGGCAATTCTTCATCCTGTTCCACCATCGTCAAAGTGGAGAGTTTGCCGCCTATGCCAAGTTTTGACCCGGTTTGTGAAGGCGATACCTTGCAGTTGTACGCCAATCCTCCTGTGCCGGCTTCGGCGTTTACCTACAACTGGACGGGCCCATCCTTCAGTGTTACCCAGCAAAACCCGGCGCGGTACAATTCCCCACTTTCTTTCCAGGGCTTGTACACCGTTACAATTTCCGGTACAACGGGATGCACGGTCAGTGGCTCCGTAACGGTGAATTTTGCCAACCTGGCTGTGCCGGATATTTCAGTTTCCGGCGGCAACATGAACAATTTTTGTCAGGGCCAAAATATTATCCTCAATACACCTACCAATCCCAACAACAACGTTAACTATCTCTGGTATGCCGATGCCTCGCCGAACCCTATCTTATTGGCTACCACCACCACCAATACCTATACCATATTTCAGCCCTCGCCCGGGCAATACCGTTTTTTCGTCAAGGTGAAAATAGGGGAATGCCTGACACCCAACTCCATCTATTTGACGGTGAATGTGTACAGCCGCCCCGTGGCATTGGTTGGAAATGATTCCATTAGCATCTGTGCAGGCGAATTGCTGGCATTAAGCACTCCGGTATCGGCGCCGGGCCTCACGTATCTGTGGTCTGGTACGAACGGATTTACCAGCCCTTTTCAAAACCCGACTGTCACCAATAACGCGGCTCCCGTTCATGCGGGCATTTACACCTTGAAGACCTTTCAAAATGGCTGTGAATCCATTCCTTCGGATACCACCTTTGTAACAATAAGGTACACCCCGCCCAAACCGACCATCATCAATTCTTTGCAAGCCTGCGTCGGCACAACGTTCACTTTTTGGGCTTCAAATGGCGGCGGCAATGTAGTCTCGTATCAGTGGCAGCACCCGGTATTGGGCAATTTTACCACAAATAATGCCCAATTGCCCATCCCTGACGTCAACCTTTCGCATTGCGGAAAATGGAAGGTGCGCACCATGAGCCTGGAAGGCTGCTTTTCACCCTGGTCGGATGAAGTGGATTTTTGCCCGCAGGAATACCCTGATCTTGTAGCCAGCTCCAACAGCCCGGTTTGCGCTGGCGCTCCGGTGAGCTTGTCTGCCACGAACCTGACGCCCGGCCTTTCGCTTACCTATACCTGGACCTTGCCGAACAATAGCCAGGTTTTAGGACAAAACCCCACGGTAATACCGGCACAAAACGGCGATTATCAGGTGATCGCCAAAACCTCCTATATGTGTGCGGATACGGCTATGGTCAGCGTACAAGTCGTTAACCCTCCCGTGGTTACAGGAATTGTTAAATCTGGGCCAACATGTGTCGACAGCTTGTCGAACGCCTGTTTAATGCCCCAGGTTTCCAGCCCGAATGGGCCATTTTCCTATACCTGGACCAAAAGCGGATTCCCTGCTTTTATGGTATTAACCAAAGACCTTTGTTTCAACCCGGTAGTGTTTAACGACAACGGCATTTATACCCTTGTTGTAAAAGACACTTTTGGTTGTGCCTCCGCCCCCGCTTTCGACAGCATTACGGTATTGCCCTACGTCAAAGTGCCCAGGATAACGCTATCTCCTACACCTGTCTGCGCGGGCGCCGCCGTAACCCTCACGGTGACAAACAGCAGCGACTACAATGGTGGAACGCCGGCAGAATACCATTGGATAAGGCCATCCGGACCAGATACCGTTACCAGCGGACCAATATTGGTCTTGACAAATGTCACCGTATCGCAATCGGGCAATTACCAGGTTTTTGTAAAAAAAGGCGCTTGCCAATCAGTGCTGTCAGATCTGAAAATGCTGCTGGTGAACCCCATACCGCCAACCCCGGTCGCTTCAAGCAACCAACCGGTTTGCCTGGGGAGCACCCTGTTTTTGACCGCCAGCGACA
>CAYVPM010000165.1:0-6308 GCA_964453475.1 uncultured Saprospiraceae bacterium
GGTGTTCATGGGTGCCGTCGCCGGCGTTGATGATGTTGGCCGGGATGCGTGAAGCCAGGTACACGCAGGCGCCCGGCGCGGGGTGGCGCATCACCACCATATCGACCTTCATGGCCAGGATGTTGTTCACCGTATCGAGCAAGGTTTCGCCCTTGCTGACGCTGCTGCTGCTGGCTGTAAAGTTGACGATATCGGCACTGAGACGGCGCTCAGCCAATTCAAAGGAGACCCGGGTGCGGGTGCTGCTTTCAAAAAAGAGGTTGGCCACCGTCACGTCGCGCAGACTCGGCACTTTTTTGATGGGGCGGTTGATAACTTCCTTGAAATTGTCGGCAGTCTCGAAGATGCGCTGGATATCATCTTCTGTGATGTCTTTTATGCCGATCAGGTGTCGCGATGAGAACTGTTTCACGCCGCAAAGTTAGTGCTTATACTGTGATTAAAGTGATTCTGAATGATTTGAGTGAAACAAATGCCTGATTTTAAAATGATTGCAACATTCCTGCATTCATAACCACTTTGCGTTGACTATATTCATTGATTGTTGTGCGTTCTTCACGGTTTGTTGCCTGTTCTCTCGCGTCATGACGCCAGCGGGCCTCAACTATAACGGCGCGGCAGCCGTGCGATAAATTACCGTCGCAGCCACCTGCCCTACCTTGCGTAACACCTCCGGATCTATGATGCTCATGTTGTCTAAATGGGTATGGTGGTAGTCACCGAACATGGATGGACTTTTGGGCATTCCTATGATGTCTACCGTTGGGATATTGGTTGCGCGCATGACGAAATAATGGTCGTCGGTGATACCTCCGGCGGGGGTGTTTATAAACAGGTTGCTATAACCAAGCTCTGCGGCGATGCTCCAAATCTTGCCCACAATTTCAGGCGCCTTGTTCATGGAGTAACCTTCCATTGGGAATTTTGCCCCACTGGCGCCAACCATATCGAACAGGATGCCAAACTTTGCTTTATACCCTGGCTTGTGCAGGTTCTGCCCCCAATACTGCGAACCCAGGCACCAGGTTTCATCTACGTTTGCCTGGTTTTGCTTCATCATGGAAGTGCCTGATGCATTTACCCGTTCATCGCCCAAGTCTTCTGCATCGAAGCAAATAAAATCTATCCCATAATCGATTGGATTTTGTTGCAGCATTCGGGCAAGTTCCAACAACACCCCTACCCCACTGGCGCCATCATCGGCGCCCAGGATGGGCTTGTCTGTGTCTTTGGTGTCTTTTGAAGCAATATGTCGGCTGTCCCAGTGCGCACAGAGCAATATCCGGTTGCTTAATTCAGGTTTGTATTGGCCAATAATATTCACGGCATCCAAGGTGCCGAAATATGTTTTGGCTTTGAAAGGTTGTTCGATCACCGTGAGGCCATAGCGCTTAAATTCACTGGAAATCCAGGCAGCACAAGCTTTGTGTGCAGGAGAACCCGGGACGCGTGGGCCAAAATCAACTTGTTTTTTGACGTATGCAAAGGCAGAATCTCCCATAAAGGTTGGTACCGGTATTTTCGGCGCAGCGGGCGTGGGTACCACGGGTTTGTCGTTGTTTGGCATCAGCCTGGGTAACATGTAGGCAATTACAGATAACAGCATTACAGCAATAAGCCCGTAGGCCATTTTTTGTCGGGAACTGGATTTTGACATTGTTTTATGTTTTGGCGACTTTTACCACTTAATATTTTTTACCACGTAGTTTTTCAGCTTAGGTTTTTTAGTACGTTGTTTTTACAACTTGGAGTTTTTACCACTTAGATTTTTTACCACGTAGTTTTTTTACCACTTAGATTTTTTACCACATAGCACACATAGTTCACATAGTTGACGGGGCTTGCGCCCCTTGCCCCTTGCCCCTTGCAAACTTGCCCTTTGCCCACTTGCAAACTTGCCCACTTGCAAACTTCCCCTACTTCTGCGCCCGCGCTGCCAGCCACAGTGCAATGGCTGCAAAGATCAGGTTTGGAATCCACATACCGAGCATAACGGGCACAGAACCGCTGGAAGCAAAAGAAACAGCGAATTTGGAGAGCAGGATAAACCCCGCGCCAATGCCGATGCCCATCGCGAGGTGTAAACCCATGCCGCCCCGCACTTTCCTGCCAGCTACAGCCAGCCCGATGATGGTGAGGATGATATTGGTGAGGGCGTCCGCGGTGCGGCGGTGCTTTTCGATGTCGTAACTGCGGGAATTGGCCAAACCCCGGTCCCTGTCTCGCTGGATAACAGCCTGAAGCTGCGGGGTGGTCATTTCCTGGTTCTGGTTGTTAAAGTACACAAAGTCCTGGGGCGACAGATTTATGGCAGAATCAATGGGTGTCGAGGAGCGAGAGTACGTTTCCCGCAATCCATCGAAAGTGCGTACCGACCACTGCGAGAGCTGCCAGGTGGCGGCATCCGGTTTCCAGGTCGCATTTTCTGCTTCCAGGATACTAAGCACTTTGCTCCGTTCAAACTTCTCCACACGGAGGCCGGTCATGGTGGCATTGGTTTTATTGTAGAGTTTTACGAACACTTTGGTATCCGGCGCGGTCAGGAAATGTGCGTTGTTCGTTTTTCCTTTGTCCTGATCGGTCCAAACATAGGTATGCTCGAACCATAATTTCCATTGGTTGAAAACAGGGGCGATGTAATGGTTTATGGACAGGTGAAAGATGGCAATTATGGACCCTGCGATCAGGTAGGGGCGCAAAATGCGATTGAAGCTGACCCCTGCGTTCAAAATGGCCAGTATTTCTGCGTTGAAAGCCAGCCTGGACGTAAAAAACACCACCCCGACCAGTGTGTATAAAGGCAACAACAGGGACGTCATGTGAAACATAAAGCCCACGTAATAGGCCAGTACGTCTTTTTTGGTGCAAGGCTTTTCAATGATCGCCTGCACCTTGTCGCTGAAATCTATCGCGCAGGAGATCATAGAGAATATCAGCATCGAGAAAAAAACCGTAGAAAGGAATTTCTTGATGATGTAGGCGTCGAGCACTTTAAGGTTCATGGCGTGGCGTATTCCTGTGAAAACGCGGCAAGGTACGGTTTAGTTGCCCCTCGTAGGGCACCAGATTTACAATTGATTGATCCGCCGCAACATGGCTTCTTTGAAGGAAGGGCCAACCGGTATTTTTTCGCCATTGATAAGCACCACAGTTCCGCCCTCCTTGGTGTCGTAAGCTCTGACAAAATCTAGGTTCACGATATGCGAATTGTGCACCCGCAGGAATTTGTCAGCCGGGAGCGCCCTGGAAAACCAGCCGAGGTTTTTTGAAACGGCCAACATTTTTTGCGAACCGTCCAAAAATACCTTAGTAAGCCAGGTGTCGGCCTCGCAGCGGATAATGTCCTTCGTCCACACCAGATCCAGTCCCCCTTCTCTGGGCAGCGGCAGGCGGGTATTTTCGGAGGGTTTGGCATTGGCCGCCGTTTTTAAATGCAGCAACTCGGCTGCCTTTTTTACTGCCAAAACGGTTTGGTCGATTTGCACTGGTTTTTCTAGAAAAAAGCAAACTGGCCGAAGCAGGTTCATGGCATGCAAAGCAAATTCCGTGTGCGAGCTGAGAAAAACCAGTTCAAAATCCATAAACGAAACTGCCTCAAGCACTTCAAAACCAGCCCTTGGCTCGCCCATCAGCTGGATGTCCAAAAATACCAGGTCGGGATGTTGCAACAAAATTGCTTCGATGGCCTCGATTTTGTTGGCTGCGCTGCCCACTATGGTTACCTCCGGGCAATATTTCTCCAACAATTTCAACATCCCTTCCAACTGGTCGGGTTCGTCTTCAATGATGATTGATCGAATCATGCTGCTTAGGTTGTAAATGTGAGGGATGGATTTACTTGCAGGACGGGCAGATGAAGAACAACCGTAACCCCACCGCCTGGTGTTTCGGTTATGGTTAATTGTATATTCAGTTTATACAGGCTATTGATGAGGCGTATGCGTTCCTGCACATTCGACAAGCCGATATGTGATGTATTATCGCTAGTTAGCGGTTTTAGGCCAACACCCGTATCTGTTACGGTACATTTTAGGTTGCCTTCCTGTTCCTCCCAGCGGATGAAAAGCTTGCACGGCGATTCCGGCTTGGGAAGCAAGCCATGTTCGATGGCATTTTCAACGATTGGCTGCACCAGCATGGCGGGGCAAAAATATGTGCCTTCTTTCAGATGTGGTTCCATAAAAAAGGCTGTTTCAAATTTGTCCCGCCAGCGCTTTTGTTGGATTTCAAGGTAGTTCTGAATGATTTTTGACTCATCCTGTAAGGTGTAAAAGTCGGTCCGTGTACCGGCCAGGATACGCTCCATCAAACTGGCAAGCTGCCCGAGGTATTGGTTCGCTTCCTGCACATCGTTGCTCAGTATCTTTGAATTGGAACGTCCCAGCACGTTTTTGATAAAATGGTGGTTAAGTTGGCCGCGTAGCGCCTCCAGGCTTTTCAACTGCATCCTTACGCGCAAGTCGCGTTCAATACCTGCTTTTCTGGATGAATAATTGCGCCAAAGCGACCAGAACACGCTTAAGATGGTAGCGGTGATCAGACCTTTGAACCACAGGCTTTGCCACCACCATCCCCTGATATACAGGCGCAGCGTGGCTTCCCGGCTACCCCGGATGCCGAAGCGATTGGTGCCTGCTACCCGAAAAGTATATTCGCCGGGTGGGACACGACCAAAAATCGCTTTCGGCTCAGTAGTAACGTGCCAGCCATCATCAAAGCCCTCCAGTTTGTACCAGAAAGAATCTATCCTGGGAAATCCATAATCGAGATTGGAAAATTGAAATTCCAAAAAGTTTTCATCTGGGGCCAACTGCAGCGTTTCTCCGGTCGCGACAGGTTTACTTGTGCCGGCAGCGAATACCTCGGTGATGGCAATATGCGTTGCGTATCGCGGGCGCGACTGGACCAGGCTATCGGGGTGAAACCACACCAAGCCTTCATCGCCACCGTACATAAGGCCAGTATGGTCTTGAAAGCAGGCGCCGGAATTAAAGCCCGGCCAGGGCAAACCGTCTATAAGGCCAAATTCCGTAAAATGGCCCTTTTCCGGCTCAAAAAGCGTGAGGCCATTCGAAGAAAAAAGCCAGAGACGGGTTTTGCTGTCTTCCAAAATACCGTACACCGTGTGATGCGGGAATCCTTCCGGGGTCATAAAATTGGCGACAAAGCGGTTTTCGGGAATGTTGTAAATGCCCAGGCCTTGGCCCAAGAAGCCCACGTACAGGCTGTCGCCGCGCCGGTGCAGCGCCATCACATTGTGTTGGATAAAATCAGTGGGCACCGTCCACAGGCTGCCATCGATGCGGTTCAGGCGATGTATTTTTTTGTCGTACCCGCCAAACCATAAGAAGTCTCCATCCTCTTCCACCGTTTGTATAAACCGGAAGAGCCGGTATGCTGCGCTGTCAACCGGCACGGGTTGGTTTTGCCGGAAAACTCCTGTTGTAGGGTCATAAATCGCCGATTTGTTGTAGGCTGCCAGCAATAAGCTTCCATCTTTCAGCAAAAAGCACTCCTGGTATGGCGCGCCATCGGGGGCTTTTACGGTGCTGATTTTGCCCGTTTTTTTGTTCAGGCGGCTGATCCCTTTTGGCACACAATTGAACCATATCTCGTTCTTTCCAGCTGGCGCCAAAAAAATCACTTTGTTGCTTTGCAAGCTGCTAGGGCGGTTTTCGGCAGCGGAAAAATGCCCTTTTTCCCGGAATAAAGCATCAAGGTGGTACACGCCGCTGTTGTAGGTTCCCAACCAAAATTCGCCACTTTCGGGCTCGCGATAAATGGAAAAAACGTGGGAAGGCATTTCACTAGGCTCCCAGGTGCCGAATCTTGAAGGCGATTCAGTCAGGAGTATAGCCTGGCCAATGACTGTTTGTTTCGCATGGGTAATCCAGTGCACATTGTGGCGATCGTGAAAAACAAACTGTACGCCAGATACAGGAATGCCATCTTCGGTGCAGTCTTTTGTTTCGATGCGCTGATAGGCCCCGGTAGCAAGCTCAAAAACTGCAATGCCGGGGCCAGCGATCCACACCCTGTTTTTTTTGTCAACGGAAAGTTTCGGGAAATGCCAGTTGAGGATTTCGGGGATTTTGTCAAACCGCGTCAGGTTCTCCAGGGATTTTCCGTAATACAACAAGCCAATACTGTCAAATGCCCAATAGTTGCCGGAGCTGTCTTTGGCAATCAAATCCTTCAAATGGCCGTTTTTTAGCCCCCCCGGCCAGCGCAGCGGCTCAGCAATGCCTACATCCTCCGACAGCGGACGGATCACAAAAGAGCCCTCTGCAGTCAGGCCGCGGAGGCCC
>CAYVPM010000166.1:0-6304 GCA_964453475.1 uncultured Saprospiraceae bacterium
AGGACCGGTTTCTGGTGAAAAGCGGGCAGCATTTTACGTTCGTGCAAGTGGCGGATATTGCCTTCCTCCGATCTTCTGATGGGCTGACTCAGGCTTATTGCCGGAACGGGAAAAAGTACTTTATCGATCATACGCTGGAGGAACTGGAGCGGCTGCTCGACCCGCGGGCGTTTTTCCGGGTGAGCCGCAGTATGACCTTGCAAATCAATGCTATACAGAAAATCCACCCGTACTTGAATGGCCGCTTAAAACTTGATATTGAGCCGGTTGCGCCGGAGGATGTGGTGGTGAGCCGGGAAAGGGTGGGGGAGTTCAAAGCCTGGCTGGGGGGGTAGTTTTTCCTGCCATTTGGTTTTTTTTAGAGAAAGGTATATCTTTATAAGGTATGTGTTTGTTGCGCTGTTTTTTGACCACGTTGTTTTTTTTGACCACGTTGGTTTTTTTACCACGTTGTTTTTTTTTGACCACGTTGTTTTTTTTACCATGTTGTTTTTTTGACCACGTTGTTTTTTTTACCACATAGCGCACATAGTTCACATAGTTGGTTTGCCAAAAAACTTCGTTTTTGGGCAAATGAATTTTTACCGATAAAACCTGAACAAATGGAAACGATTACGAAAAAGAAAGTCAACCAGCTTTCGCGTGAAATTATTGGCGCCGCCATTGAGGTGCATAAAGTACAGGGGCCGGGGCTAATGGAGAAAGTTTATGAAGCTTCTATGATGCGCGAACTTGAACTTCGAGGAATAAAGGCTGTTCGACAGCTAGATATTTTGGTGGATTATAAAGGCGTTTTGCTGGACTGCGAACTCCGCTTCGATATTTTGGTTGAGGATTTAATCGTCTGCGAACTCAAGGCTGTGACGGAAATACATCCAATTTTTGAAGCAACATTGCTTTCCTACATGAAACACCTAAAAAAGCCAAAAGGGATTCTCCTGAATTTCCACGTCCGCAATATTTTCCATGAGGGGCAAAAAACCTTCGTGAATGAACATTATACCGCATTGCCTGACGAATAATCACCCCAACCCGCCCCCAAACACCAATGCCAAACCTTACCCTTCTATGTGAACTATGTGCGCTATGTGGTAAAAAAAGACGTGGTAAAAAAACAACGTGGTAAAAAAACAACGTGGTAAAAAAACAACGTGGTAAAAAAAAAACTACATGGTCCGCATCGCAGCCATCGCAGCCACCAGGCCAGGGTCTTGCTCCAAAGCCGTGCCCACCACCACCAGATCCGCCCCTGCCCTGTAATTCGCTGCCACTTGCTCTGGTGTCCGTATTCCCCCACCCACAATAAGTGGTATCGATATCGCTTCGCTGACCGCTCTTACCATACTTTCTGGCACCGGATTTGTGGCCCCAGAGCCTGCTTCCAAATAAATCAATTTTAAACCCAGCATTTCTCCAGCGATAGCCGTACACACAGCTATATCATTTTTATTGGCAGGTATGGGTTGTGTATTCGACATGTATTGGACGGAAGTACGCACGCCGCCGTCGATAAGCATGTACCCCGTGCTGATGATTTCCAAAGGGGAAAGTTTCAGGAAAGGCGCAGCAATAACGTGCTGGCCGATCAGGAGTTCTGCGTTGCGGCCACTGATGAGGGAAAGGAACAGCAGGGCATCGGCGCGGTAGCTGAGCTGGAAGGAGTTGCCGGGAAACAACACCAAAGGGATGTCGCATTGGGTGCGGAGCTGTTCGAGCATGGCGTCCAGTTGGTTGTTGACCACCAGACTGCCACCGATAAAAAAACAATTCACTTTGGCATCGATGGCCAATTGCAGCGCCTGTTCTGTTTTAGGCTGTTTGAACTTGTCGGGATCGAACAGCACGGCGAGGCGCTTTTGCCCCTGCTTTTTGGCTTCCAGCAGGCTGGCATACATTCCGGGTTCGATCATTTTTTTTACAGTTTGGGATGGGTTATTGCCCCCTCCTGCTGATATCTAATAGCTGTTGCCGCACGTCGTTGGGTTGGCTGCTTTGGGCTTTGATTTCAAAAAGGCCGTTCCTGCCTACGATAAAATACTGGGGCACTGCTTCGACATCGTAAGCTGAAGCTATGTTTCGGCCAATGCCTGAGGAAGCCAGTAAGTGATGTCCTTTATAGGTATGGGTCGCCAATGCCTTCTCCCAGTTGGCGGCGTTTTCATCGACAGAGATATTGATGATTTCGACGCCTTTGGCTTTGAGCTCGGGTTCAAATTCGTCAAAAAAATCCATTTTCCGCAGGCAGGCCCCACACCAGCTCGCCCAAAAATTGAGGTACACCACCTTTCCCCTGAACTGAGCGAGGCTGATTGGGCTGCCACTGTGTTCCACTCCATCGAAAGACGGGGCGCTGGTGCCGGGCGAAACGCGGGCATACTTTTGGTATAGCCCTTCCACCTTGTCGTCAAATATGCTGAATCGATTGCCCTGCAAGTAGTCGGAATACAAGGGCAATATTTCATTAAAACGCTCGGGCGAGAAGGCTGTGGCGATCAGTTCGGCGCGGAAAAATGCGAGCGCTTTGCCGGACAGCATTTTTTCGGCAAGGTAATATTGCCCCGACCAGAAGCGCTCCGTCGTGCTGATTTTTGCTTGCTGACGCGCCATAAACGCCACCAGGAATTGCCGGTACCACGCGCTGCCAATTTGCTCGCTGATAATGGGCGCATCGTAGAGAAACCCAAAAAAATCGGACTGAATGTCAAAACGACCCGCGTACACATGCCCGTACACGAGCAGGTGATAGGCCCAGTTGTAGGTTATTTCGGTATTTAGCCATTCCAGAAAAGCAGGGCTCAATGCGCCAGGGTATTCGTTGGAAAAGCCTTCCACCAGCTTGAAAGAGGTTTCTTTTTGGGCATCCATGGCGCTTTTGAACAAATCGGGTGCAAGGCTTTCCATCACGCTGTTCGTGGGCTCTTCCACGATGACCCATGTTTGTCCGATTTTGAACCGTATATTGTTGAATTCGTTGAAATCCAGCTGGTTTTGCTTCAGGTACTCTATTAAAAGCCTGTTGTTGGCCGCGCTTTTCCCGCCAAATGTGACGGATACTGGAAATTGAAACACATCGGTTTTTATACTGAGCGTATCATCATTGGCCAGGAAAATGGGCAGACGGTCGTCATTAAAACCAAGAAATGCCAATCCGGGCTCCAGTATTTCTGCCTGGATAGAAAATTGCATTTGCCCGTCCAGAACAGTTCTGAACCGCGCCAGGCGGCCATCAAGGTGAAATTGTGGGATGCTAAGCTCTACTGTAGTACCAGGGCTTGAATTTTTTATAATGCCGGTGACGAGTGCGGCTCCTGCCTCTTGACAGGCCAGGAACAATAAGGGCAGCCAAAAATATTTTTCAATCTTTTTTGTCATTATAGAACGATTGTGCGATTTCTTCCTGTACAAAGTCAATGCCTTCGAGCAGTAATTCCGGGTTGAAGTTGAGCCAAATTAACAGCTCTTTTATGGAATCGTAAGCTTTTATGGGCAATTCAAGCGATATTTCACTTGATTTCGGGGCAAAACAAATATGATGATGGTGCGCGATCCGGTTCCTGATTTTCGCCACCGGGTACAGTTTATTGTAGACATAGGTATGGTTATGGGTTATTCCTTTGGGTTTGTTTGGGAAGATTTTTAGCAGGGAATCCCCGCCTGCGGAGAATTCCTTTGAGTTGAATAGGTTGCGCCAGAAGGCGATACCGAGGTTTGCAACAACTTTGTCGTGCACATATTGGTCACGCCAACCAATGATTTCCTGAACATTTGCCAAAGACCGTTCGCAGCCTTTTCTCAAAAGGAAACCGCCCTCTTCCGTCTGCGTAAGCAACCATAAGGGGTCGTATTGTACTTGATAGTGTTGATCAATCGCATTCCTGAAGACCACTTCGAACACACTAATCACACTAAACATCTTGGCAGAAAGGCGCAGGTTTGTTTTATACCAATCATAGCCCCTGGCGTAATCGCCTTGTGCGGCCTCGACATATCGTTTGAATCGAGGGACAGAAAATGCACGCTCTAGATCGGAGGATGTCATTCGAATTGGCTGGTTACAAAAAAGTGTATATTTGTATCAGAATTCCGGGATGCCGCTGTTTGGTTAAACCCAATTATGCTCCCGCCCCAACAAAAGGGCCCAAAAAAACCCAGGCTGCAACGGTAACGTTGCAGCCATTTTTTTCTGCCAAAGAAAGCAATACATTTTTCCTGTTTTTCTGCTCAAGCTGTCAATTTGATGCCCAAAATTAGGCAAACAAAACAGACTGCCAAACTGCCCGCTACATTGGCGGCCGCAGCGCCATATTGCCCGCCTTGAAAAAGCGCCCATGTTTCGGCAGTAAACGTAGAAAAAGTGCTGAATCCGCCGCAAAAACCCGTGGCGATCAGCAAGCGCCTTTCATCGGACACGTTGTTTTGAAATTGCAAGCCCAGTAAAGCGCCCAACACAAGGCATGCTAACCCGTTGGCCAGCAGGGTAGCCCAAGGGAATTTCGGCAACAAGGGTTGCAGGGCGAGGCTTATCCCAAAACGGCAAATACTGCCAAGGCCGCCGCCGAAAAAAACGAGAAGAAATGCCATGGTGTACTGTGATTAAAGTGGTTTTGAATGATTTGAGTGAAACAAATACCTGATTTTAAAGTGATTGTAGAATTTGTTCTTTCACAACCAATATGCGTTGACTATAAAACAAAAAACCCCGACTAATTGCAGCCGGGGTAACAACTAAAAAATTAAGCTATGAAAACAAAAACTTCTTAAGTCGAATCAATAACGGGGCAAGTTTAAATAGAAAATGCCGCTTGTACAAGCAGCATTTTCAAAACGTGTCATTTTTTTAGCAAAATCAGCTGGCATCGCGGCCGCCAATGAGCAGATCCTGATACTCTTTCAGCTCTTCGAACTTGCCTTCTGCCGCAAATTTGCTCTGCGCAGGCCAGGAGCTTGGATCGTGGATGTTGTAGCGCGGACCAGCTGCGTCAAGGATTTCCTTCAACCGGTCGACAGAAGCCGCGGCCAGTTCAGCCCAGGTCGTGATACCGCCTTCTTTCAAAAGGGTCTCGATTTTTGGGCCTACGCCTTCAATGATCTTCAGATCGTCGAGTTTTGGGCCTTTGGCCTTTTTAGGAGCGGCAGCTTTTTCTTCAGCAGCAGGTGCTTCAGTTTTTGCTGCTTTCTTTGGTGCAGCTTCTTTCTTTGGTGCAGCTTCTTTTTTTGCAACCGGAGTTTCCTCCACTGCTTCAACTGCTGGAGCAACAGCCTCCACTACCTCAGCTACCTCAGCGGCAACTTTCTTTGGTGCAGCAACAGGCTTTTCAATTGCGGGCGTTTTCACCGCCGCCTTTTTGGCTGCTTTTGCTTTTGGCGCATCAGAAACCTCATCAACGGATGGGATGATGCTGACGTAATTGCGGTCGTTGCGTTTGCGGGTGTACACTACCGTGCCGTCGATTTTGGCGTGCAGGGTATGGTCGCGGCCCATGTACACATTGTCGCCGGCATGGAACTTTGTGCCGCGTTGGCGCACGAGTATATTGCCTGCAGTGGCAGCCTGGCCGCCATATAATTTTACGCCTAGGCGTTTACTTTTACTGTCGCGGCCGTTATCAGAACTACCCGCACCTTTTTTGTGAGCCATGATTCTTCAAATATGAATGATGAACGTTGGTTGTTGAATGATTGCTACCCGCTGCCGAAGCAAAGGCGGATAACAGCGGTCGACTTTATGCTTTGATCGACTCGATTTGGATTTTGGTGAACGACTGGCGGTGGCCATTTTTCTTGCGGTAGCCCTTGCGGCGCTTCTTGTGAAATACGATGACTTTGTCACCCTTCACGTGGCCCAATACACTGGCAGCGATAGACGCGCCTTTGATATTGGGTACCCCGATGGTCACTTTGCCGTCATTGTCGAGCAGATGAACGGCGTCGAAAGAGACTGAATCTCCTTCATTGGCTGCCAGCCGGTGGACGAAGATCTGCTGACCTTCCTCAACTTTGAATTGTTGACCGGCGATGGAAACGATTGCGAACATGTTGATAATCAAAAAATTAAGTGAAAATATAGTCCTTTTTTTGAAAAAGGCTCGCAAAGGTAATATGAGATGCTGAATTATCCAAGTTTTGCGCAAAATGAAATATATGCCGGCGGGAAACATTATTTGCACTGATAAAAAGAGGCGCTCAGTCCTGCAACTGAGCGCCTCGATCTGCTTTTCGGCAATTTAAGCCAGCTGTATTCTTTTCAGACAACTAAGTACCAAGTCGATATTAGTTTGAGTTATGGACTTTGGCTTTTGCACTG
>CAYVPM010000167.1:0-6287 GCA_964453475.1 uncultured Saprospiraceae bacterium
GATCGGTTTTGGAAAATGCATTGTGTAGGACGCCTTCAACCCGAAGATCTCGGTAATGTAACGCTACAACAAAACGACCATGCTCAACAAATTTCACGTATGGTTCCCCGGCGGGATATTTTTGGGGGCCCTGATTTCGCAGTTTATGACGGCAGCAGACACCGGCTGGCAACTGCAAATCGCCGTAATGTTGATCCCTACTGCCATTTATGCCTACCTGTTTTGGGGTCAAACATTCCCGAAAGCGGAACAGGCCGGTCAAACCAGCATTGGTGAAAACCTGGCGGGTATGATCAGCCCGCTGTTCTTTTTTATTGTGTTTTGCATGCTGCTTACGGCCAATACGGAGCTTAGCACCCAGCAATGGGTAGGCTTCCTCTTGAAGCAATCGGGGGCGCAGCCCATGCTGGTGCTGGCACTCACCACTGGCCTGATGGCCGTTGGCCGTTATTTTGCCGGGCCGGTCATTCACCGGCTCAACCCCACCGGGGTGCTCTGGGCCTCTTCTATCGTGGCGGCCATCGGTATTTACCTGCTGAGCATTACCACAGGGCCGGTCACGTACCTCGCGGCCATCATGTTTGCAGTGGGCGTGTGTTATTTCTGGCCCACCATGCTGGGTTTTGTCGGCGAGTATATCCCTAAGTCGGGCGCCCTGGGCATGTCGATCGTAGGTGGCGCCGGCATGCTGGCAACGGGCCTGGCACAACCCATTGTGGGTGGGTGGCTCGATTCAGCCAAAAACGTCGCTACTTCACAGGGTTTGACGGGAGAAGCTGCCGATTTGGTGGCTGGCCAGGCAACTTTACAACATCTGCTTACTTTTCCGCTGATACTGACTGTAGCTTTCGGTTTGCTCTGGTTTTACATGCGGGGAAGGAAACAAGAATAATTTTTTAGAAAAATTTTTAAAAAAGCTTGTTGCTTCGATCCTGTTGGCTTTACCTTTGCGTCCGCTTTTAAAAGCACGGATTGGTAGTTCAGTCGGTTAGAATGCCGCCCTGTCACGGCGGAGGTCGCGGGTTCGAGTCCCGTCCAGTCCGCAAGAGGCTCAACGCAAGTTGAGCCTCTTTTTGTTTTATACCCTGATATATTGGTATCCCACCCGTACTTTCTTAAGGTTCTCAGCAACTCATGCCCTCGTTTTCTGATCTTGAATCGCAGGTCATCAATCGTATCTTTTTGGGCCTAAATTCATTGAAAAACTTTGGCATTGTGGGCTGCTTTTTGTTTCTCACAACGACACAACGACACAACGGCTACATCACTACGATTTGATTTTAAGCACTTTCGGTTTCATGTCGTGGTGCCGTAGAGTCGTTGTGTCGTAGTGTCGTTGTGAGAAACAAAAAGTCCAGTAGTGTGCAGTAGCCTCACAAGGCAAACGCATTTATCCATTTATTTTTCGCGCTACCCCACTTATCAAACGCCCGGAAATTAATTCGGCAAGCTCCTATCTTCACCGTCGAAATGTATCGCAAAAAGCTTGCTCTTATTCCTGTACTCCTGCTGGCGCTGGGCTTGTCGGCCCAGCAACCCTTTTCCAAAAACTATCAAACCAGTGAGGGACTGCCTTCCAATTATATTTACGCAGTTATTCAGGACAGTAAAGGATATATCTGGGCCAGTTCAGATGTCGGGGTGAGCCGTTTTGACGGACAATCATTTGTACACTACAATACGTCACATGGCTTGCCCGACAATGAGGTATTTACCATGTGCGAAGACCGGGTGGGCAGAATTTGGTTTGCAACACTCAATGGAAAATCCGGCTTTTTCTACAATGGCGTTTTGTACAATGCGCACAACTTCGAGCTATTAAAACAATGCGATCTTAAAGGATTGACGCTTAGATTATTTCAACAGGAAGACGGCCGGATGGTGTACTGTGGCGTTTCCAGAACCATCCTGATTGATATGGATCGACAGGAAGTAGAAACACGCATGACGGGCAGCGGAATGTTGATAGCCTGGCCAAAGCCAAACAATGCAATAGGCGGTGTGTCGCGCAATATTGGCACGATAGAACCTGAAGGCTTTGTTCCCGTGGCGCCCGTGCCCAATTTAACCCAAACCATTCAGGCAATAACGACTGGCGACACCCTCATCATTTCCTCCAACCGCTACCTTTATTTTTTTGACCTCCTTACGGGTCGTTTGCTGCATGTTTTCGACGCACTGGAAGAAGGCAATCAATACATTTTTCTCAAAATTATTGAGAACAAACTATGGGTTGGCACCCGCAACGGCGCTATTGAACTGGATTACCCTGCCTTGAAAAAGCGGAAAACCTACCTAAAGGGGCGTTCCGTTTCCTCTGTAATGAAAGACCGGGAAGGAGGCTTGTGGTTCTCGACTTTTGAAGAAGGCCTGTTTTATTTGCCCGATCCCGATATCGTGCATTATGGTATTGAAGCCGGATTGATCCACAAACGTGTTATCTGCCTCAGCAGGGATGCTCAAAAGCGGCTCTGGATTGGATCGGAAGGGAGTGCCTATTCCATATTTGACGGCAAAAGCATTCAATCCAAGGTCATTTTCCAGCAAAATGTCACCAACAAAAACATCCGAAACATCCGGCATTTCAGCGATGGCAGCACTTTTATTGTCAGTAAGGCCGGCACCCTGATCATTCGTGATAAGCAGGAGCGATTATTGCTGCAGCGCGCCACCGATATCAACCGCAACAATGCCGGCGACTTTTGGGCGGGGTTGAACGGGCTGTTTTTTATTCCACAAAAGCTGGTGCAAAAAAAATTGTTGCCTGCCGGAACGGTATTGAATATCGCGGATGCAAACCCGCTGTATGGAATACCGCATATCTTCAGGTTCAAAGGGATTAAAGTTGAAAAAATTGAATTCGATGCGCTTCAACGCGTTTGGGTTGGCACCCACAATGGATTGTACCTCCTGGATTCAACCGGGGCAGAAAATCGCGTACTTCCGCACAGCATCCAGGATATGGAATTTGACCCCGCAAGTAATAAAATGTGGATACTCTCGGAATCAAAAGGCTTGTTTGTCCTGCAAAACGGGCAGGTAATAGACAGTATTGCCATCAAAAATCAATATGGAGAAGTGATTTGCCGGGACCTTTGCCGTGATGTTAAAAACAACTTTTGGATCGGAACTGCCAGTGGCTTGTTTCAGGTGCAGCAGGGGACGGCTGGTAAAATGCAACTGACCAATTTCTGGGGCGTGTTGGGCCTGGGCTGGGACAAAATAAACGCTGTGGAAGTAATTGACAGTCAGGTCTTTATTGGCAAAGACGACGGGCTGCTTTCCATTCCCCAAAGCCTGCTCCTCCAATCGCCGCCCTCGCCGCCGGCCCTGATAAAATCGGTGCGCATCAACCAAAAAATTCAAAACCTGGGCACTGATAATACCTTGCGTATGAACTATGGCCAGGGTTCGCTGAGCATCGAATTTGAAGGGCTTTCCTACCGGGAACCCCAGTATGTTCGCTACCGATATAGGCTGCTGGGGTTGGATACGCTGTGGCATGAAACCGCCAATGAAGCCTTGGAATTTGCCAGCCTCCGCCCTGGAAATTATCATTTTGAAGTGCTGACCATCAACGGCGCGGGAGAAATTGGTACAAGAGCCGCAACACTCGAAATCAGGGTTGAACCACCATTTTGGATGCGCTCATGGTTTTACCTTTTATCAGGTTTGGGACTGCTACTAACCATTTTTGGGTATATCAAGTGGCGGGAACGAAAGCTTCGCCAGGAATATGAAATAGAAAAAGCCCTGACGGAAGCCGGCCGCGAAAAGGCAGAACTTCAAAAGAAAAATGCCGATTTAAAAATGTTGGCGCTACGCCTTCAGATGAACCCGCATTTCATTTTTAATGCCTTGAACACCATAAAAGGGTACTACGGTCAGGAAAAAATGATAGAAGCCAATGCATTTATTGGCAAATTTGCCCGCCTGCTGCGGATGAACCTCGACTATTCCGATGCGATGATCCCCCTGGATCAGGAAATTGAATTGTTGAAGATTTACCTCCAGCTCTCGCAAATAAGATACCCCGACAAAATCAATTTTCAAATAAGCATTGCGCCACAGCTAAACCCGATGGATATTCTAATCCCTTCCATGCTGCTGCAACCTTTTGTGGAAAATGCCGTAATACACGGCTTGGCGCCCAAAAAAGGGACTGGTACAATAATTATTGACTTTCAGCAGGCAGGTGCCGTTATTCGTGCAAGCATTCGCGACAGCGGTGTGGGAAGAGCGGCCGCAGTGCAGTCGAAATTGCGCGACCCACACAAGCCTCTGGCGACTCAAATCACACTCGAAAGGCTCCAATTGCTACAAGATAAAACGACAGACTTGCCTTTGACCATAAACGATCTGTATGAAAACGGCACAGCGTCGGGCACCGAAGTCGTACTGTTAATTCCGTTTCAAAACATTACTACTACGAACCATGATCAACGCCATCATCATTGACGACGAACCGGCAGCGAGAGCCTCTCTGGCATTGGAAATCAAACTGCACTGTCCGCAGATTTGTGTTTTGGCGCATGCCAGTTCAGTAGCGGAAGGTGTGGAGGTTGTTCAAAAACACCCCCAGGCCGATTTGTTGTTTCTGGATATTCAAATGACCGATGGGTCGGGTTTTGACCTGCTGCAAAAAATAAACTTTGAGTCTCTGAAGATCATTTTTACAACGGCTTACAGTGAATATGCTTTGCGGGCCATCAAATTTGCCCCGCTCGACTACCTGTTGAAACCTATCGATGCCCAAGAACTGCAAGCGGCGGTGGAGAAAGTCAGCCGCGGCAAACAAACAGCACTGCAGGAGCATATCCGGATTTTTATGCAACAAATGGGCAGTAGTGCCGCCCCTGCCCGCATCGCCCTGGCCACTGCCGATGGCATTCATCTGCACTACGTCAAACACATCGTCCGATGCGTCTCCGATGGCAATTACACGACGGTTCATTTTGAGGACAAGCGCAAATTGTTGGTAGCTAAAACCTTGAAAGACCTGGAATTACTGCTGGCGCCCTATCCTTTTGAGCGCATTCATAAATCACACCTGATCAACCTGGACCACCTGCGACGCTATTACAATCGTTTTTCCGGCGAAGTTGAAATGAGTGATGGCGCCATTTTGCCTGTTGCCCAGCGGAAGAAGACGCAATTGCTGGAGCTGTTGAGCAAGGTCAATATTGTTTAGATAACTAAAGCAGCTACATCGTTCACTCAACTAACCCTTTCGTTAGTCCCCGGGCTGCTATTTTCGGAAGTACCCGGCATTACTATTGCCTCCGTAATCAAGGAGCTGCATTTCCTACTTATACTGTGATTAAAGTGATTTTGAATGATTTGAGTGAAACAAATGCTTGATTTTAAAATGATTGTAGCATTTCGTCATTCATAACCACTTTGCGTTGACTATAATTGGTTTCACCCTGTGTAACCACCCGCAACACAGCAAGCGCGTCTTGCTGAGAAGGCCATCTTTTTGCACCGATTTAAAACTTGTTCATCCCCCCGATTTTTTCACCTACTATTTTAACACTTATGAATCACCTGATTAAACTACTCCTTTTAAGTCTGTTTGCCGTTTCGGCACAATCCAAGCTTGCTGCCCAGGATTGCGGCACCAACCCGACACCGGCACAAATTGAATACCTGAGTAAAACCAGGGCAGCCCGTCAAGCCTTCGATGTTTCGCAAATTGCCGACGACCGCTATGGCGCCTCCATTCATTGGGTCCCGGTTCAGTTTCAAGAATGTATTCCCACCAGCACATCACTCAAAGCCCTGCGCGAAGCTGACATCAGCACCTGGCTGGGGGAGTTAAACAACCTCTTTCTGCCGTACAGGATCCAGTTTTATGAATGTGGTTCCTTTACCACATTCGTCAGCAGCAGCCTGCACCTTTTTGACATTACGGAAGAGCCGCAACTGGCCGCTTATGATGTCCCCAACGTGATCAACGTGTATGCTTTTGGCAATGTAACAGCCAATGGCTCTACCCTGGGCGGATATTCCTACCTGCCGCCGAGCGTAGATCGTATCGTTTTGTCCAAAGCCGGTGGAACCTTGTTTGACAGCAAGGTATTTATCCATGAAATGGGGCATTATATGGGCTTATACCACACCCATGGAAAAACCAACACCGGAACCACCGACGAACTGGTAAACGGCGGCAATTGCCTGACGGCAGGTGATGACGTCTGTGATACCCCCGCAGACCCGAATTTGTATACCACCAGTACCTCCAATTGTGTTTATACGGGCACCGCAGTGGATTTGAACAATCAGCC
>CAYVPM010000168.1:0-6272 GCA_964453475.1 uncultured Saprospiraceae bacterium
TCATAGAATCGGACTATGTAGATTTCCTGCTGGAGACCCTACAGCGCTATGTCGATGAAAAAATCGAACGCAGCGATGTGCGCGCCGGTTTTGGCGGGGTTCGGCCCTTGGTCGCCTCCCGGAAAAAGGAGCTTAAAAACGGGGTGCCTACCAAAACCCTGCTGCGCGACCATGAAGTGGAATTTGACCAGGAAAGCGGGCTCGTGAGCCTTATGGGCGGCAAATGGACCACCTACCGACTGATGGCGCGGGATGCGGTTGATTTTGTCTGCCGGCAGTGCAACAATGACATTCCCTGCAGCACTGAAGCCCATATTTTGGCAGGTGGAAACGCCTGGAATAAAAATTTATGGAAAAATATTGCCGCCACATTCGCTTTCGATGCGGCTATTTCGCAACATTTGGCCGCAAAATATGGGACAAGGGCTGAGCAGCTTGGCGCCTTGGCTGCGGTGAATCCAGAATTACGCGAACGCATATTGCCAGACTACCCATTTATAAAAGCCGAGGTCGTTTACGCAGTAAAGTTTGAAATGGCGGTGGAAATCCGCGATTTTTTGGCACGGCGGGTCAGGCTGGAATTTATGGATTGGGATGCTGCCAAGCGCGCAGCGCCGGAAGTCGGCAGGTTGATGGGAGAAGCGCTGGATTGGCCGGCGTCAAAGCAGGCGCAAAAAGCAGCCGAATACATCAAACTCGTGGAGGATTTTCAACATTATGCTGCATAACCTATTAATTATCACATTATGAACACATTTCTTGCAGAGTTCGTCGGAACCGCATTGCTCGTCCTGCTGGGCAATGGCGTTGTCGGCGGTGTAGTGCTTCGCGGCACCAAAAATGAAAACGCAGGCTGGATCGTCATTACCATCGGCTGGGGCCTTGCAGTGACATTTGCAGTGTATGCCGTTGGCGGCATCAGCGGGGCGCATTTGAACCCTGCTGTTACCCTGGCCTTGGCAGCCACAGAGCAATGGTCGGAAACTTTTACACTTTCTGCGGTGCCTGTTTACATTGCCGGACAAATGTTGGGCGCCATGTTGGGGGCAGTGTTGGTGTATTTGCACTATTTACCGCATTGGGCAGGTACGGAGGACCAAGGGGCAAAATTGGCCGTATTTTGCAATGCTCCTGCCATTCGGCATACAACTGGCAACTTAATCAGCGAGTTTATTGGCACGTTTGTGCTGCTTTTCGGACTTTGCGCCCTGGGCGCCAACAGTTTTGCGGAAGGCTTGAACCCCTTGGTCGTAGGTGGTCTGGTGTTGTCCATTGGCCTGTCGCTCGGCGGTACAACAGGTTATGCCATCAACCCCGCGCGCGACCTGGGTCCACGCATTGCTCACGCGTTGTTGCCCATTCCCGGAAAAGGCGGGTCAGACTGGGATTATGCCTGGATACCCGTTATCGGGCCAATAGCAGGCGGCGTCTGCGGCGCAATGGTTTACCAGTGGTTATTTTAAAATTCCAAACACATCATGCAATATATCCTCGCCATCGACCAGGGCACGACGTCTACCCGTTGCATTGTTTTTGACAAAAAAGGCAACAACGTAGCGGTCGCCCAGGAAGAAATCACCCAATACTACCCAAAGCCAGGCTGGGTGGAGCATAACCCTGTCGAAATTTGGGAGTCAGTGTTATCGACCTTGAAAACAGTGGTAAAAAAAGTCGGAGCTAAAAACATCGCAGGCATCGGTATTACCAACCAGCGGGAGACTACCGTGGTATGGGACAAACGGACGGGAAAACCGGTGTACAATGCCATCGTATGGCAAAGCCGCCAAACCGTCGATATTTGCGAGGCATTGAAAGCCAAGGGTTTAGACCCGGAAGTGCGCTTCAAAACCGGGCTGCTAATCGATGCCTATTTTTCCGGAACCAAAATAAAATGGATACTCGACAATGTGCCGGGCGCAAAAGCGGAGGCAAATGCAGGCAACCTATTGTTCGGCACCATCGATACCTGGCTGCTTTGGAACCTCAGCGAAAACCGGGTTCATGCCACCGATTATACCAATGCTTCCCGCACCATGCTCTACAACATCAGGGAATGTCGCTGGGACGATGAGCTTATTGCTGCCTTGGATATCCCCCCCGCCATGCTGCCCAAAGTCATGGACTCCTCCACGGTTTACGGCGCGGTTAAAAAAGAAATAATGGGCATCGAAGGCATCCCGGTGGCGGGTATTGCCGGCGATCAGCAAGCCGCACTGTTCGGCCAGGGATGCTTCAGTCCAGGTATGGCCAAAAACACCTACGGAACTGGTTGCTTTATGCTGATGAACACGGGTACCGAAGCCGTGGCTTCGCAAAACGGCTTGCTTACCACCATAGCCTGGGGCTTGAACGGCAAAGTTGAATACGCGCTGGAAGGCTCTATTTTTGTTGCCGGATCCGCCGTAAAATGGGTGCGCGACACCGTAGAACTGATTTCAGATGTTGCTGAAACGGAGCCTATGTCCTTGAGCCTGCCCTCTTCGGAAGGCGTTTATTTTGTGCCGGCATTCGTCGGGCTGGGCACCCCATATTGGGATTCAGAGGTGCGCGGCGCTATTTTTGGCCTAACCCGCGGCACTTCCCGCAGCCATTTGATACGTGCCACACTGGAAAGCGTAGCGTATCAAACCAAGGATGTGCTCTCGGTGATGGAAAAAGATTCCGGCATCCAGCTAAAAACACTCCGCGTCGATGGCGGCATGGTGGCCAACAACTTCCTGATGCAGTTCCAAAGCGATTTACTGCGGGTAAATGTTGAGCGCCCGATGGTGCAAGAAACCACTGCCCTCGGCGCGGCATACCTCGCAGGACTGGCAGTGGGCTATTGGAAAGACAAAAACGATATTTCGGGCAACTGGCAACTGGATCAAGCCTTCAGCCCTGCAATGGCAGCAAGTGAAACCGAACTGGTGTACAAAGGATGGTTGAAGGCTGTGGAAGCAGCCCGGGTATTTAAGCAGTAGGTTCACGCGCCCTGAAGGGGCTAATCAATGTTGTTGAAAGGCAAAGAATCCCCTTCAGGGCGCGGAAGCTTGAACTATCATCCCTTTATTCTATAACAAACTTCTTGGCCACAAATCGCTTGCCAGGGTTTCCCGGCACTGTCAGCTGAATCAAATACATACCCTTGGGCAGTGCAGGCAGGCGCACCTGTCCAAGGGCATTCACGCCATTCTGCTGGTACACCAATTGGCCTGTAAGGTTCAGCAATTGAACATCGGCAACGGGCACCTCATTGGGCAAGTGCAGGGTAAACTGCTGTCCGGCATTTGGATTGGGCGATACAAACCAGTTGTTTTCCCAGGCTGCTGGCGACTCGGTTCCAACCGAAGTACAGGTGATATCTTCCAGCATGGTGGTCACATTCACCCAAAAAGTATCCATATGTGGCTGGTAGCTTGCATTGTCGTAAATGTTGGTATGGCCGCCGCCGGGTACGGTGTGCAGCGAGTTCCACAAACCAATATCGTTCGCGCGGGCATGCAGCAGGGAGCTTCCTTCCAGATAAGCAATGTTGGCAGCCAGTCCAGAGACATACGGCACTGTGCCATCTGCGGTACCGTGGATGCTCACCAAGGGCACCTCAATCGCATCGATCCAGCCGTTGCGGTAAAGTCCGCCGGACATGCTCACCGATGCATTGGTGGCCGAAGAATACGTTTTGTTGCTCGCCGTTCCGCTTATGCCATCCAAACCGCCGTTGTTGGTGATCAGCGTTTGCAAAAATGCGGGTATATCATCGCCCATATCCAGGTAGGCACAGTGCAATGCCGTCACTGCACCAGCTGAATATCCGCCAATAAAGATATGGTCAGCATCGGCATGGAACTGGTTGCCAGTCGCCGCATCTTCCCGAAAATAGCGTACCGCTGCGCGCATATCGCCCACAGCTTTTACTGCGGTGTCAAATATGGCCATTGAATCCGGGTAACCAAGTACCAAAAACGGGTACAAACGATAGGTGATCGTAGCGGCAACATAGCCTTTTTTGGCCAGCAACTCACAATGTTTGGCCATATTCGACCGGTCGCCAAAAATAAAACTGCCGCCGTGCGCAAGTATCACGACCGGGCGTTCTGCCACCACATCCCCTACTGGTTCATATACATCCATCGACAAATTTATGTTGCCGCCGGTATGCCCCACAGTAGGCGCATAGACTACCGTCGTCTTTTTGAAGCTTGAAAAAACATCTGCTTTGTAGCGGGTGCCGTCGCATCCTGAATTTTGGGCTTGCATGGAACTCACGCAAAGGCAAAGGACGGCAAGGGTGTTGAATGTAAATTTGATCATTGTTGTGGATGTTATACTATGATTTGCTTGATTATTGTGATTGGGTATGATTTAGTTCGTTGATTTTGAATCGATTACTAACATCAGTTTGTACAAAACTTCTCGGTTTGATGTGTCGGTCAGGATAAAATTGAAGAATGAAAGTTCAAAGAAACGAAGAAATCATTTTTTTACGCGGATTAAATCAATGCCCGATTCCCGCACCAGGCGATTCAGTTCTGGCAAATCAGTGGATTTCAGCGCATTCCATGTTTGTATTTGCGCATCGGCCAGCCCAAACAAATAACTGCGTACGTCCAAACTTTGCTGGGTCGGCGGGAAATCGCCGCCCGCGTTCAAGCCCATAAGGTTGGCAAATTTGTCGTTGAGCCTGACAGGGAAATTAAGCGGGTCTTGCGAACTCCGGTTTTTAGTCTGGTACATCGCTTCTTCCACACCCGTCATCAAGCTGTCGATACGCGCTGCTAATGTGCTTATCGGCTTGTACTGGTCTCCTTTGGGAATATCGGCAGTGATGGCTTTGATCTGGCTTCTAACATTTCGAATTTCGCGAATTGCCTGGTGCATTTGTGTCAGCTTTGCCCCGACAGATTGCACAAAATCGAATTGCTGTACAAATGCTTCCTGTTTTGTGCCGCTCCGTGGGTCGGCGATGATCTCAAAGCTTTCAGTTTCAGTTTTGCCTGCTGCGCTCAGGCTTACCTTGTATTTTCCCGGCACTGCCTTAGGCCCCGTCAGATCGTAACTCCAGAGCACCATGCCATCGAATTTTTCTGCATCAGGGTAGCGCATGTTCCAAACAAATTTGTTGGCTCCTGCCCCTAACTCTCTCAAGGCGCCCAACCGGGGTGAAGCCCCTTTCAGCGCATCCGGCTTGTTGTAGATATTGGAGAATACGCGGATTGTATCCCCGTTTTCTTGCATAATCGTCAGAAAAACACTGTCCTTTTCTGCTGGCTTGGCCTTTAAGTAAAAATGAACAATTGTCCCGTTGGCCTGGTTTTCCCCGGCTGTTTTCGAGCCCTTTGAAGCGCCGCCTTCCATTCTGTACGCTGCTGCGGGTTTGAAAAGGTGCAATGGCTTTTCGGCAAGGTTTCCTTTTGTCAAAAAATCGGGTGCAGTCGCAATTTGGTGCAGGGGTGAAAGGTCATCGATGCTCCACAAGGAGCGGCCCTGGGTCGCTGCGATCAAATGGTTTTGCTTGATTGTCAAATCCGTGATGGGCACTATGGGCAAATTCTGTTGAAATGGTTGCCACTGCCGACCGTCGGTAAAACTGACATACATGCCTTGCTCCGTGCCTGCGTACAAAATGCCCTGCTGCGCAGGGTCTGCGCGGACGACCCGTGTAAAATGTTCCTTGTCGATGCCATCCGTGATTTTTGTCCACGTTTTCCCAAAGTCTTTCGTGCGAAAAATATAGGGCTGGTAATCGCCTAGCTTGTACGCGGTACAGGCCAGGTAACAGCCGCCATCATGGTGGGGGTCAGGTTCAAGAGCATTGACCATGGTCCATTTCGGCAATGCCGGCGGGGTAACGTTCTCCCAATTTTTGCCTCCATCGCGCGTAAGGTGCACGAGGCCGTCGTCGCTGCCCGTCCATATCAGGTCTTTTACGCGCGGACTTTCCGCTGCTGCAAAAATCGTGCAGTAGTATTCCACTCCGGTGTTGTCCTTGGTAATGGGACCTCCACTCGATTTTTGGCGGCTTTTGTCGTTGGTGGTCAGGTCGGGACTGATGTTTGTCCAGCTTTGGCCTTCATTGGTGCTGAGGTGCAGGTGGTTGCTGGCTATGTAAAGTTTTTTAGGGTCGTGTGGACTGAAAAATACCGGGAAATTCCACTGGAATCGGTACTTGGCATCTTCGGCGCCATGGCCCATGTTGTCTTCCGGCCACACGTTGATGGCGCGTTGGGTGCGGTTTTTATGGTCGACCCGTGTGAGCAGCCCATGGTATTCGCCTCCATAGACGATGTTGT
>CAYVPM010000169.1:0-6227 GCA_964453475.1 uncultured Saprospiraceae bacterium
TGCCGCTGGCTTCCGCTACCACTTTTTGCATGAGCCGGTAAGCGCCCGTGTGGTACGCCCTGCGGGTCCCGGCATCTGCCAGGTAATTCAGGCAAGCCGGGTCGGTGCATGTGTTCGGGTCGGGCTGGGTTGGGGTTGGGACAAACGTGTCGTCGAGCCCGCTGGTCATGCTGAGTTGATGCCACAAGGTGATGAGCGCTTCTTTATTAGGCGGCGCGGAAGTCCAGCCAGCGCCGAGGTAGTCGCTGGTTTTGTCGTGGATATCCAGCAAGCCTTCTTCCTGGGCCTGCCCGACGAGGAAAGCGGTGAGAGATTTGCCTGCTGAAGCCCAATACCAGATAGAATCCTGGGTGAAGGTCCCGAAATACTTCTCCAGTACAATTTTGCCGTCCTTCAACAACATGAAAGACTTGGTCTTATTGTCCTCCAAAAAATGGTACAAGCTGTCGATGCGTTCCGGACAAAAGTTCTGACTGGAAGGGCTGAGGGTCTCCCAGGTATTGCCTGCCGAAGGTGGAAAATACAGGGCCGGGGATTGCCCAATGCCATTTAAGGTGTTGATAACCAAGAAAGTAATAAGCAGGGTTAGGCGGTGTGACATTTTCATAGTGTGTTGGTGAACAATGAGTGGATTGGACAATAAATAACAGCAATGGTTTAGGAGGCCGCTTGCAAATCTCCGATTTTAACCTTTCCAGTGTAAACAAAAATGCCCAAATTCAGCATCATAAATACCCGAACAGTCCCATGCCTTGCCCTTGTTCCACGGAGTCAGATCAATAAAAATGTGGCCTTTTTGCCCGCTCCACAAACCATCTGCCATCAACTAGGAGCGGCTTACTTAATGGGAAACCCTGTTTTATAAAACAAGGTAAACCCCAATAATCCGCGCTTTTTTTGTTTCGTTTTAATGTTGATCGGGTGTATAATTCATCATTTAAAACGAATCAATCATGAAAAAGACAATTTTTGAGCACAGCAACAGTTTCTGGAAACTCTGGCTATTAATTGCCATTCTTTTCTTGTCTTCCGTTAGCACCCCATTTGCCCAGCGCCCTTCACCCAGCCTTGGAATCGGTTTCCAGGCAGGCAACCCTACCGGCCTTTCCTTACAATGGTATAAAAACCACGGCATTACAACCGACATCCTGTTGGCCTACGACCTCGACAGGTTCTACTTTGTAAACATTCACGGTTTGTGGAACGTCCATTTGGACCAAGGCCAGCACTTTCATTTCTATTATGGCCCCGGGGCCTTTGCCGGCGTCCGGCGGCATGAGTTTGATGCCCGGAAAGATGTAGTGGCAATGGGCCTTAGCGGCAATCTTGGATTGGGCCTGGTTTTTTCCCGTGTGGAATTTTTTGGCCAGTTCACACCGAGGCTTGAACTCCTTAAAACCACACATTTCACACCCGGAGGCGGTTTAGGCATCCGGTTCTTCTTGTAAAACAACGCGCTTGCATTTCGGGTGGAATCCCGGGGTTAAAGTTCGGGGAAGTGTATCTTTGCCTTGATGATTCCACCCAAGCAAGTACAGGACATAATAGATGCCACCCGCATTGAAGACGTGGTGGGCGAATTCGTCTCCCTCAAGCGGCGCGGGGTGAACCTCATCGGCTTGTGCCCCTTTCACGGTGAGCGCACTCCTTCTTTCAACGTCAATCCCGCCCGCAACATATTCAAATGCTTCGGGTGCAGCAAAGGCGGCGATGCCATCACCTTCCTGCGCGAACACGAAAACCTCACTTATCTGGAAGCCCTGCGCTGGCTTGCCCGAAAATACAACATCGAGCTGCAGGAAGTGGAACGCTCACCAGAGCAAATGGCCGAAATGCAGCTCGCCGACTCCCTCTACATCGTGAACGATTTTGGGCTGGAACATTTCCAGCATCAATTGTTCGAAACCGATGAAGGCAAATCTATTGCCCTTTCCTATTTCAAAAAACGCGGGCTGCGGGAAGAAACCATCCGCACCTTCGGCCTCGGGTACGCGCCCGAGGAACGCGACCTGCTCATCCGCCACGCCCGCTCCAAAGGGCATAACATCGACTTGCTGAAAAAAGTCGGCCTGTGCAGCCAGGATGGCGCCCGCGATTTTTTCCGTGCCAGGGTGATGTTTGCCATCCACAACATGTCGGGCAAAGTGGCGGCTTTTGCAGGCCGTACCATGTCTGCAGAGAAATCGGTGCCAAAGTACATCAACAGCCCGGAAACAGAGATTTACGTCAAAAACAAAACCCTCTACGGCGCTTTCCAGGCCAAACGCGCCATTCGCCAGTTGGATGAATGTATTCTGGTGGAAGGATATATGGACGTTATCTCACTTTACCAGGCGGGCATCCAAAACGTGGTGGCATCTTCTGGCACCTCACTTACCGAGGGACAACTCCAGCTCATCAAGCGCAATACCAACAACCTCAAAATCCTGTACGATGGCGACCCAGCCGGCGTAAAAGCAGCCTTGCGCGGGCTCGACCTGGCACTGGAACAAGACCTCAACGTCAAAATCTGCCTCCTGCCCGATGGACACGACCCCGATTCCTACGTGCAGGAGTTCGGCGGCGAGGAGTTCAACAAATTTGTAGCGGCCAATGCCAAGGATTTTATCCTGTTCAAAACAGCGCTCCTGCTGGAAGAAACGAAAAACGATCCCATCAAGCGTTCAGGCCTGATCAAAGACATCGTGGCCAGTATTGCCAAAATACCCGACCCCGTAAAACGCAGCGTTTACCTGCGCGAATGTTCCAGCCTGATGGAAGTGCCAGAGGAAGTGTTGGTGGCAGAAGCCAACAAGATCATCACCGGCGCCTTGAAAAAACGCGAGGAAAAAGCAACCCGCCAGCCCGAAGCCGCCAGCGATTCCCCGCCCTTTATTCCCCATGGAGATTGGCCAACTGAATTCCCACCCATGTCGGCCGATGAAGAAATGCCCCCCGATATGGGAATGCCGGGATTGACCTCAAAACCAACGCGCAGTTCAGGTATAGAATCTGTGCAGGAGCGCGACATCGTGCGCATGCTGATCCTGTACGGCAACCGGGTGTTGGAAATTGAAAAAGTCACGGTGGCAGAATTTATCCTGGCTGATATCGAAGAATCCCTGGGCGATTTTGACAACCCGCTGTACGGTAAAATCGCAGCGGAATGTCACGATATGGTGGTGCAAGGAAAAACTTTCGACCAGCACTATTTCATCCAGCACGAGTCCAGCGAGATCTGCGAACTGGCCATCAACCTGATTGCAACGCCCTGGGAATTTTCGCCCAACTGGGAGGCCATGTGGAATTACCCGCTGCAAAACCAAAAAATGCCCGACCTTAATTTCGACCTCGACATGAAACAGGCGCTCCTGCGTTTCAAGCTGCAAAAAGTGATGAAAATGTGCGACATGAACCTGGCACGCGTTAAGTCGGCTTCCCAGTCTGGCGACGAAGAAGGCATGATCCGCTACATGAAAATCCAGCAGAAATTGAACGAGACGCGGAACCAGATTGCCCGGCAAGTGGGTACGGTTGTGTTACCGAAATAATAAACCCATGTTGGATTTCCTGGATGCCTATATATTTGCTTCGTCCATTGAGATGCCAGCCTTTTAGGTTGCCTGCCTTTGGGAAACAAATCACTCACGTCACTTAAACTACTTCTGCAATGAAAAAGCCTTTACTCTTTCTATTTCTCTGCCTGTTTTTCAACCTGCTCAGCTTTGCACAAACCTCCGTCAAATACCGCGCTGAAAAGGCGGTCCCTGCCCCCGCGATAGGAATTGACTCCGTGGGCAATTTTGATCATTTTGGCGGAAAAGTTAGCATCGGCATCACTATTCTGGACGGGTTCGGCCTGCCTGTCCGTTTTTACCTCAATCAGAATCACGTATTGGAAGTCGGCGCCTACCTTGGCGGTGAGGTAGTTCAATCCGAACCGAATATTGAATTGGTATCCGGGCTGATGCTGGGGGCAGGATACACCTTTTTTGGCGACCGGTTTGAAAAAGCAAACAGGGGAAAAATTCGGGCGCACGGCATTGCGCTTCGCGCCAGACGACTTACGGGCGATTATCCAGTAACGGCAGCTACGCTTGGTTGGGCTATGGAAACATTTAGAAAGGAACATCCCAAGCGCTCCTTCCTTTTTGAACTTGGTTTACAGCAACAATTTAAGAACTACGTTTACAATGGGGAGCGTGCCAATAACGCCACTAGCCTCTATCTCCGCCTTCAATGGAATTTCTTTTTGAAGTAAGCGCCGGTAGCGCCGGGTAGCGCGGTCTTCAGACCGCCCGTCCAAGGCCATTCATGGCCGTTTCAAAGTTATCAACTGCGCCAAATTGGCCCTAAACAGCTATTTACCAGCTTCCAGCTCCGCCCATTTCTCCTCCAGCCATTCCCAATCTACCACGATTTCAGTATCCAGCCGTTCCCGCACCTTTTTCAAGCCCGGCTTGATATTGGCCTTGTGCTCAAATTGCTGTTGCTCTTTGAGCTTGTACAATTCTTTTGCCAGGGAAAAAAAGCGCAGTCGCTCGTCCTTGCGGTGTTGGGGCAAGCTGTTGTCGCGGCGGATACGGGTGCTGCAGGCATGCATCATGGCCTGGCCGTAGTCTTCGTCCAAGTCGCCCAGCTCGTAGTGGATGCGCACGTCGAGTGTTGCGGCAATGGCATATAAATATATGTCATCTGCTGCGCCGTAGTTGAGGTAATGGGGCAGTGTATTTTCTGCCGGTTCAAATGCTTTCTTCCCGAACAGCACGGCGGATTCTGCTATTTCGAGCAAGAGTTCCGTTTGTTCCGCATCAAGCCCTTTGAGCCGTTTTTTAAATTTTTGGATGAACGAATCCGCCCATTCCACCTTCCCAAGTTTCAAGGCAGATAACAGGGTGCTGTGAAAATGGGTGGTTGGCAGCCTGTCGTTTTCGCCCAGTTGATCCAACTGCAACAGTTGGTTTTGGTATATTTTTTCCAGGAAACGTTTGTCTTTCGTGGTGCGGTAACGGGCCGGCCAATAACTGCGCAGCATTATTTTCAGGCCGTACACCCGGTTTTCTGTCAACAAACTCCCGTCTTTTTCAAGCAATTGCCCGAACTCCTCCGACAGGCGATCGGCTTCAACGGGGTCGTCCTGGGTAATAAAATCGAGGAAAGTGCAATAGATGGCGATGGCGGGGTCTTGCAAAAAGCCTGATTGGCGCAACAAGCGCACAATTTGCAGGCTGTGGAAAGTATTTGCCTGAAAGCGCAGGTACTCCGGGGAACCAATGGGATACAAAGCCGACATGCGCTGGTAGTGCATGAGCTGGCTCATTTGCTCCAGCTTGATCAGCAAATAAAAGGTGTCGAGCTGTTCGGTGACGGCCAGGAGGTTTTTGTCGCCCTCCCGCAGGCTTGAGGTGCTCTCAAACATGTTTTTTTCCTGCTCCACCATAAAGCGGAAGTATTGGAAATCAATGAATTCATATTCGCTGAAATCGCTGAAGTCCGATAGTTTGTCCATTTCGCTGCGCACCTGGTTGTTCAGGTTGGCAAAAAAATTCTCTGTCTTCCGCCCTTTACGGTTCTCCTGCTCAACCGTTTTAGGGGCTTTGTCGCTGGTGACAACCGGTCGCTGGTGCAGCCTTTCGTTGTAAAAGCGCATCAATGCCAGTTTTTGCTGAATCTCATGTAAAGAACCGCCCTTGCTCTTATCCTCGGCATCCCGAACCATCGCATAGCGGAAGGTGATGAACTTTCTAAGGATGTTCATCAATTGGGTCATAGTGCGCTGCAGGGAGCCTACAGGGTTGGAGGCTTTGGGAAAAAAGCGCTGCGCTACCACATCACGGTGTATTTCCGGGCTTTCAAAATTCGGGTAGTAGCGTCGCAAGTGCTCAAAAAGCATGAGGGTCTCGTCGGGCCGAACGTCGTTAAAAATCGGCGAAGCCACGAAAATGTGCAATGTCTCAAACTCTTCCTGAGTGAGCAATTGTAAGGTACGTACCAGAGGACTCTCGAACAAAACTAGACTATGATTCGCTTGATTTATGTGATTGACAATGATTGACTTAACTGATTTTGAATTGATTACAAACATTAGGTTGCGCAAAACCTGGCGTCGTAAGGTATAAAAAAGGGTTCAGGTTTCCTGCGTTGGCTATACTTGGTTTTGCTGCAAAATTGGCTCAAATTCACGAATCGTTCACACAATTTTGGAAGTGATGCAAAATCTTGTGTTTGGCGCCCCCCCGTCAAGCCCC
>CAYVPM010000170.1:0-6225 GCA_964453475.1 uncultured Saprospiraceae bacterium
GATTGAATTGGTAATCAAAAAGGGTGTACTTCGTGCCAAATTGCAGCTTGTGCTGCGCATTGAACTTGTGGTTGTAGGTAATCGAGCTGCGATAGGCCGGCTTTTGCAATCGGCTCTTGAAATTCAGGGTTTTTTTAATGACCGAATCGCGGAGATACATTCCATCGCCGTCAAATATTTTGACGATCCCCGCCTCGAAAATATCGTCTTCGATGCCCTCCTGTGAATAGGTGAGGCTGCTGTTGAGGAGGCCTTTTTTGCCGATGTTGATGCTGTGCTTGATACCCACATTAAGCAGGCTGGCGCGTTTGTCAAAATCCTCCCGCAGTTCGGCACGCATGAACTGGTCGCCCGGGGTTTCCCAGAGTGCCGGGGTCACATCTTCGAGCATAAAACTGCTCCTGCCGCCCAACCCGTACAAGGAAAAAATACCCGCTTTTTGGGTCGGCAGCAAAATCTTGAACGCCGCATCCTGAAAATTCAGCGCCCCGCTTACATTGTCGACCAGACCAATATCGCTCACCAAACCGATGGTGGAGTAGCGGTAATTGACCAAAAAGGAGCCGCCATAGCCTTTTTTGAAGGGGCCTTCCAGGGTTAGTTCCGTGCCCAGCAGCCCGAATCCGAACACGGCCTCAAATTTTTCGTTGTTGCCGGCGCGCAGCCGCACATCGTATACACCGGAGAGGACGTCTCCGTATTCAGGAGAAAAAGCGCCCGTGTAAAAATCGGAGGCTGCGAGGAGGTTGTTGTTCAAAATACTGACCGAGCCGCCTACCGCGCTCTGGTCGCCAAAGTGGTTGGGGTTGGTGATTTGCTCGCCTTCGAGTCGCCACTGCACGTATTTGGGCGAGTTCCCCCGCACGATGATGTCGTTGCTGCCGTCCTGGGTGCTGGTGATGCCCGCGAAATTCGAGAGGATACGGGAGGGGTCGTTGAAGCCGCCGGCGTAGCGGTTGGTTTCTTCCGGCGAAATGGAGCGGGCGCTGATGAGTGCCAGGTCGTTGAGGGCATTGCCTTTGTACCGCTGCGCAGTGACGGTCAGTTCCTGCATTTTTTGGACCGTTTCCTGCATCTGAAGGGTCAGCACTACTTCTTTGCCGGAATTTACCACAATGTTCGGCGCATAGAGGTTTTCATAACCGAGGTAGGTGATTTGCAAGTCTATGCGCCCGATAGGCACTTTTTCAAACCTGAAATTGCCCTGTGCGTCCGTTACCACCCCTATTTTCGGTTCCAGGCTGCTGATAACGACCTGTGCGCCGATGAGCGGCAGTTTGCTGTCTGCATCGAGGAGGCTGCCGCGTACGGTTTGGGTGAGGGTTTGGCTGAAAGAAAGCGTTGAGAAGAGTGCCACGGCAAATGCCGTGAGCCTGAGTTTTTGCCACATAGAACTTAATTTTGATCGTGATGAACCTGCTTGTGCAAATTCAAGGGCAAAATTCAGGGGAAGGGAGACTTCAATTCATTGACTTTGGTTAAGAACTGCTGTTCCTGTGCGGGAAACTGCGTGTGCTGTTCTCAAGAACCTGTCAACGGAGCATAATCCGCTTCCGTATCCGGCTCAGCGACTCCGGCTTTATGCCCAGGTAGCTCGCCAATTGGTACTGCGGTACCCTGTCTAATAAATCGGGACGGGTTTCCAGAAGTTCTAAATAGCGCTCTTCGGGACTTTTGATGATGTAGGATGCCATTTTTTCCTGGTTTTTCCCCAATTCAGCTTCTACGGCCACGCGGCATATCGATTCAAATTGTGGAAACATCCGAAACAACCTGGCTTCTTCTTCAGGTGTGCCAACGGTCAAAATGCAGTCCTCTACACAGGACAAGTAGTATTTGACGGGGCCAATATTGAAATTCCCCTCCGATGCGGTGATGGGCTGCCCCTCTGTGAAAAAACTGGTGGTCTTTTCCTCGCCATCTACCAGGTAGTACTGCCTGACGCAACCCCTCAAAACAAAGTAACACTGCTTGGCATATTGGCCTTCCCGGAGCAGCACGGTGCCCTTGGAAAACGGCCGAATGTTGAGATTGTCCAAAAGGAAATTGATCTCCGCAGCGGAGAGCGGGGCAAATTGCAAAATGTAGTTGATCACTTCTTCCTCCGGAGAGCCAGGGAGCGGCTTGCGAATTGGGGCGGGGGCGGTCATTGTTGCTGTCATGTGGGCAGTTTTATTAGAAGCCATCTCAAAAATGGCTTTCAGATTGTTCCGTTTTTTCGAATGGGCACAAAACTGCGGGAAAAGTGGAAAGGGTGTTTTTTTTGTCGACAAAAGGGCAGAAGAAATTGACGATACAATTGTCAATCATCGCATATTTTGTTGGCCCTGCATTTCATTTTGCCTCGTTTCTAATGCAGCACACTAAAAAAATCCCGAAGCCCGCTCAAGATGCTTTGAACTGCGTAGGCGGCAAGAATCAGCCCCATGATTTTACTGATGACCGTGATGCCGTATTCCCCGATTTTTTCTTGAACAAGTTTGCCATAAATAACAACAAGCAGGTAAGTGCAATTACAAAAAGCACCAAAAAAATGGTAACAGCCTGTTGTTGAATAGTGTAGATATGGTTGTCGGTCATCAAAACAACAGCCATAATAGCGCCCGGAGAAGCAATCGAAGGAATGGCGATGGGGAAGATGGTTACGTGTTTGTAATCTTTTATGGAATGTTTTTCAGTTTCGGGCTTACCTTCTCCAAATATCATGGTCAGTGCGAACAAAAAAAGAATCACCCCTCCAGAAATTTGGAAGGCATCCAGGGAAACCTCCATGCCTTCTAAAATCAATTGACCGGCAACAATGAAAAAGAGCAAGATGAAAAACGCAACAACAGCGGCGTTGATGGCAATTTTCCGCTTGTGTCGAACGTCAAATTGCTTGGTTGCTTCAAGAAATACAGGGACTGAACCGAGCGGATCAATGACCGCGATTAAAAATAATACGGTGGTGACGATTTCTGACATGGACTTCTAAGCTTTTATTTGATTCTTTTTCCTTGCGTGGAGAACGAGAGTCCCTGTTGCCCTGAAGTAGAAATCATTACCCCCTCAAAAAGTGGCTCGCTTGAGTTTTGTGGAATGGCCCAATCAAATATGAAATTGGCGCCGGTTCCACCTTCTTTGTCCAGCTCGTCTATCACGATTTCAACGGTTTCCATAGGCTTTAGATAGATTGGTTTGTTGAAATAAGTCCTGATGGGAAGGCCATGTGTGTCAAAGTATTTTGCACTTAACAAATATATGGTGTCTTCCATACTGGTGTTTCGCATACTGATGGTTGCCGTCAGGTCGTGGGTGCGGTGCTCCGTTTGGCTGTATATTTGTGAATACACGGAAAGATAACTTCGACCCACGGCATGGTTGGCGTCTGGATTGATTTCAATGGTTCTGCGGGCCCAGTTTTCGGGGCTGATCGAACTTATTTCTTTTTTTTCGTCACAAGCATTCAATACCAGGGCAAGGGCTAGGAGCAGTGCAAATTGTCTCATGATTCAGTGTTTTTCATCGTTCGTAACAGCTGCGCGCGGCACTTGTTTAGTTGAAGGGTATCTGGTAAAAATAATTTGGCGCAAGGACATTCCGGATATTCAAAACGCAGGTTACAATAACAAGCTGAATTTTGATCGTTTTAAGCGGTTTTGCGCCAGCGTATTTTTGCCTCAAACGGAGATGGATTTGAATGGGGCACTGGTGCAGAATCCGGGCTATTGATTATTGGGTGTATGAGATAAAAGCGTGCGCACAGTCTGTTTGGCTATGTCTCCGCCTTGCTTGGTCTTCCATCCCTACCGCCTAAGGTCCCGAACCAAGCCCAAGCAGGGCGCTTGGGTCTCCTTTCAAAAAATTATCGAAAAAAATTCTTTATTTATTTTTTATCAATAAAAATTTATTGACCTTTGCAACGTTAATCAGCTTGAAAACAACAAACAAAACAAATTATGGAAAGCAAATCAAAAACTAAAACCGAGAGTATCCTGGTGGTGCTCAATGTATTGGCCTGGATCGCATTTATTGGCTTTTTGATCGAGGCGGGCGCCATACTGGTTTCTTTTGGGGTGAGTTTGATCAATCCCGGAACAGCGAAGAACTTGTACAAAACACTCGACCTTGAGGGCCTGCGGCAGTACAGCTTCTGGTATTACGCAGGGCATGTTTCCCTTTTGGTCGCATTTTCGGCCCTGAAAGCTTATGTCTGGTTCCTGGTTATAAAAACCATCTCCAAAATAAACCTGGTCAGCCCCTTCACCAGGGAAGTCGCCAAAAAATTGGAAAACATCAGTTATGTCTTGTTAGAGATTTGGATTATCGCAGTGATCAGCACCATTCAATCAAAATGGTTGTTGAAGACAACGGGCGAAGCTCCTGAACACATTAATGCCAGCGAGTTTCTGTTTATGGCAGGCCTCGTGTTTGTCATCGCACAGATATTCAAACGCGGGGTAGAAATGCAGGCTGAAAACGAACTGACGGTGTAAAAGCCTAAAAATAGGACGATATCCCAAAACTAAACCCTCCTGTTTTCACCGGGGCATTGTTCAATATGTCTTTTTGCCGTTGTATCCGGTAGTTCAAGCGAAAAACCGTCTGGGCAGAGGGTCGGAAACTGATGCCGGGCATGACGCTCCAGAGTGTTTCGCCGATATCATCCCCGGTTTCCCTGAATTTCCCCACGTTCCAATCGACATACTCCAACCTGCAAGCGAGGTTCAGCGAGGCGTTTTCCCAACCGAGCATCGGGCGTTTCAGCAAGGGCTGCACCACGTCGAGGAATCCGCCGTGTTGTTTGTTTCCGTATTGCTGGGTATAGGTGTCGGGCACGCCTACCTTCACCCAGGCCCATTCCCCGCTGATGAAGGTATGGAGTAAGGGCAGGGTATTGTTGTAATCGAGGGCAAATACGTGGAGGCGCCTTTTTTCGTCCAGGGTAATGCCGTCGTTTTCAAAGGTGTTGTAGATGCCGCCCATGTACGACATGCCCAGTTCACCTATTTTCCGGTGCCTGACGGCAATTTTTGCACTCGCCAGCGGCCGGCCGCTGGCCGATTCTTCGAAGCGCTCCGCATTGGCTTTGGATGCGGGCAGAAAGGTTTTGTTTTCCGTGTTGTCGATGATGGAATTGTCGAAGCCACCGGAGAGGTACAGTTCATAGCCAAACATCCAGTCTTTCTGGTAGGTTTTGCCAAACAAGCCAAAGCCCGCATTGCTCCAGGTGGCCGGCAGCATTTGGGTGGCAGAAATGGGCCGGTCGGTAAACTCCCACTTTGGCCCGTCGTGGTTCTGGTTGAATGCGCCGATGGGGTTCATGATGATGCCACCCCGCAGGTTAAGCAAGGGATGAAACTCGACATCAATCGAGGCAAATTCTATGGCAATTTCCTTGCCGCCTTCTTCCAGCTCTATCTCGCTCAAAAATTTCAGCTTTTTCCCGATAGAAGAAGCCACAAAAAGGGTCATGCGCCGCATTTGAAATTGATGCCCTTCCGAAACGCCATCGGTGCCCAGGTGCTGCCAGTTGATCTCGGCATACCCGCCCAGGGAAACAGGCAATTTCCCATAACTCAGAAAAGGCCGGTTGTACAGGGCATCCATGTTCAGTTGCTGGATGGCGGTGTCGGGCTGTGCCCGGTTGAGCAGCGAAGGGTCTATTTGTGCCTGTGCCATTGCCGCCAGCAGCAACAGGTATATCGTAATGGTCTGTTTCATATTTTTTTCAGTGAAATGAGGATGTTTTCGCTTTCCGTTTGCACCGGGAATGTCCGCAAGGGCTTTATGGCCGGGCCGCTGGTCACGTTGCCTTTTGTGTCGAATTCGCTTCCGTGCGCGGAGCATACCAGCCGGTCGCCATAAGCGTTCAGTTCGTTGCCCTGATGGCTGCATTGCATGTACAGGGCGCTGTATTCCGTGTCGGAAAAGCGAAACAAGTAGACCGGGAATTTCAACTGCGCATTCCGCACCAGGATGTATTGGTGAAAAGTGTCCTTTTTGGCAAAATCCGATTTTGGCACCACCAGGTTATCGCCGGTAATAAGGGCAGCAACGCTTTTCCCGGATGCGCAACTTTGGAGCAGTAAGCTGATGGTACTGCCGCCCAGGCAGGCAAAACCGCAGGTTTTAATAAATTCCTTTCGATCCATGGTTTAAAGTGATTGCAGAAATTTGAGTAAGGCATCCTTGTCTGGCTGGGGCGGGGGGGGGGGGGGGGGGGGGGGGGGGGGGGGGGGGGGG
>CAYVPM010000171.1:0-6222 GCA_964453475.1 uncultured Saprospiraceae bacterium
GGCGCACAAAACCACACCAACTGGTCGTAAAAGATGGGCGACTTCGACAACGACGGCGACCAGGACCTGGTCAGCATTGGTTTTTGGGGCGCGGATAGCCGGTTTTGGGAAAACGACGGCCTCGGAAACCTGACGGATATTACAGACAGCTTCCCGGTCCTTTTCCCCACAGCCACCAACGGCTCCAACAGCAACGGCATTGTCTGGGTAGATTACGACCTGGATGGCTGGCTCGACTTGCACATCACCCAGCCGGATGTTTCTCCCGATCATTTTTTCAAAAACCTGGGCGAACCATGCACTTCCTGGTTGGAAATCAAATGCATCGGACAGGAATCCAATCATACCGCCATTGGCACTACCATTCGCGCAAAGGCAAGTATTCAGGGCAATTCAGTGTGGCAAATGCGGCAAATTTCCTCCCAAACGGCGGCAACCGGCACCAACCCGATGTGGCAGCATTTCGGCCTGGGCGATGCCGCTTTGATTGATTCGCTGGTGCTGCAGTGGCCGTCCGGAAAAGTATGTGTGTTCACCAATGTGTCGGCAAATCAATTTTTAGAGATCAAAGAGGATTGCAGTGTCAAGGTGCTGAAAGCTGCGCCTGCCCAACAAGGCTCTACACAATCAATCGAGCTTTGCCTGCCGGTATCCGATACGCTCCACTTGAACCCGTCTTCGCCAAGCGGTGGAACCTGGAGCTCCAACTGCGGCAACTGTGTGGATGCGACCGGGGTTTTTAACGCCGTTGGCTTGGCAGCAGGCAATTATTATGTATTGTACCAGCAAGGCGGGATTTGCGACGGCAACATCGATACTTTTTTGATCACCCTGTTCCCACAACCGCAAGTGACGGCGACCGGTCAGGATACCGCCAGCATCGGCGAACAAGTGCAGCTTGGCGCCGCCGGAGCACAAAGCTACCTATGGGCGCCAGCAGGTGCGCTGAGCTGTGCCAACTGCCCAAATCCGGTTTTTACAGCTGACACGACGACTGTTTTTACCGTAGTCGGCACCGATGTGTTTGGTTGTAGTAATTCTACAACTTTGAAAGTAAATATCCGGCCAGAAATTAAATTTGACATGCCCAACGCCTTTACGCCCAATGGCGATCAGGCGAACGATACTTTCAAACCCGTCTTTAAGGGAAATATATTCCTCGACTACCGCCTGGCCATTTACGACCGATGGGGGGAAAGGGTATTTGACTCCTACCTGCCGAACGAAGGCTGGGACGGGCGCTTGTTCGGCAGTGTTCCGCTGGAATCTGACGTGTATGTTTACGTTTTGGTGTATGCGTTGACCAATGGGGAAAAGGGGATGGAAAAAGGAGAAGTTACCTTGTTGCGGTAGCGCATTAACGCACTACTGTCAAATCTCCTTTTTTCTGCACCACTACCCCATTCACGAGCTCCAGCTCAATCAGCCACACGTACACTCCCGGGTTGACCAATGAGCCTTTGTGGCGGCCATCCCAGGTAATCGACGCATCGCCCGGTAATGCATCCGTCACTTCGTGTAACAAGCTCCCCCAGCGGTCATATACCCGCATCAGGTTTATCTTTCGTACTGAAGGGCCAAAATTCAGCTCAAAACGGCTGTTTTCACCACCTCCGCCAATGGCATTTGGAATGTAAACGCCCACGATCTGGTCAACGGTCAACAACATTTCATCGGAGGCAATGCAGCCATTTTCATCTGTAATCGTCAGCACATAGCGTATGGTCTGTAGCGGTACTTGTGCCACAGGATCCGGGCAGTTGATGCAACTCAGGTAGCTGGTATCGCTCCAAATCCAGTTGACAGGAGGCAATCCTTGCAACCCAATATTCAACGGAAGGGAAACCCCCAATTGAATGGTGGTGTCCCTGGGCAAGTCGAGCACCAGCAAGGGCGGCTCCAGCACGCCTACCTGGACAGTATCCTGACAACCGTAGATGTCCTCTGCCAAAATGTTATAAACCCCCGTAGCCAATTGGCCGAACACCTGGGTTTGGGAAAAAGAGCCGTTATCCAGCGCATACATGAGGCTGGGGTTTGGACTTGTGATGGCGATAGCGCCATCGCTCAAGCCAAAACAGCTTACCGAATCTGTTGTTACGTCAAATTCAATTGCCGGGTGGGAATCCAGGGTAATACTTAAGGTTTCACTACAATCAAAACCATCCGTGACGGTCAGGGAATAATCGCCCGCCGGCAGGTTTTCGACCTGTGGAGTTTGTGTTCCTGAAAAATCCCAGGAAAACTGCAAGGGATTGACGCCATTGGGGACATTGACGTTCATGGCACCATTTGATTCCCCAAAACAAGCGGGTGTAGCATCAATTTGCAACTGAATTTGGGGCAAAATGCTCAGGGTCACCACATGGGTGGAGTCACACCCATTGGCAGCCGTAAAATTGCCATAATACACCCCGCTGACGGTTTGAGTCTGCCCAAAAACTTCTGAGCTTTCACCGTAACAAATGGTTCGATCTTCCAGCAAATAAAAAGTGTCGCGGGGCGCAACCCGCACGAGGACGCTGGAGTCACATCCTGTTACAGCACTCAGGTTGAAGGTCTTTTCTTCCCCCCATTCCAGGTCAAAACCCAGGTACGACAAGGAGGAACCCAGGCAAACCGAAGTATCTACCACGTGGTTGTAGGTACCAATCGTGGTGCCCATGACACGCACCTGAACGGTGGAATCGCAGCCATGAACCGTTTGCAGGAAAAAAGTAGCGCTGCTGTCGGCAGAAATCAGCTGGCCGCCCCAGTTTACCTGGCCACCCCAACAGACAACCGTATCAATTTTGTAGTTAAAGGTATCATACACCGTGATAAATGCTGAATCGCGGTTGAGACAGCCGTTTGAAAAACCGGCTTCCAGGAAAATCATGGTGGAATTGGATGGAGAAACGGTGACGTTGGCACAATTGCTGCAATTCAGGGTGGCCGCTGATGTCCAGGTGTAAAAATCAAACCCGGACTCCGAAAAGCTGACCGATTCGCCTTTGCAAAGGCTTTGGTCGAGCCCAATATTCACCACCGTGCTGCTGTCAATGGTAATCAGCAAGGAGTCTGTCTGCACGTTTTTGCAGACATCCGTTACCGAAACAACATACAAACCAGGGATGCCTGCCGTCAAATTTGCCAGGGTGTCGCCCGTGCTCCATTGCCAGCCAAGCAAATCATTGCCGGATGCATCCAGGAGAATGGTGGTGTTGTCGCAAATAGCGGTATCGACGCCTATGTTGACAGTAGCGGGCAAGTATGGATAATAGAAGGAAGCGATGTTGTTGCCAAAACCACATTCTCCGATGGCCGTCACCGGAAAATCGGCGTTCAGGTTGAATGGCGCCGGGATAGAATGGTCATCGTTTAGTACCAGGAATATGGTGTCATTCGCGAAGCGGGGAATGTTGAAGCTTAGGGTGTCGCAAGCGCCAAGGCCGATGTCCATTCCGATCATCGCCGTCCCAATCCATGTTGCCGCAGTGGTTTGCGGGTTGCCCAAATAAGCGGAAACAGGGGTCTGTGCCGGCATTATGTTGTCGCCGACATTGCATATTTCCATTGTTATCAATAGGGAGTCGCGGTTACAGGCTACTTGTTGAAAAGAAATAGCGCCATCCGGCGACGGGAATGTGGGGTTGAAATATTGGTTCATAAAGGTGTTCATCACCAGTGAATCGCCGATGATGTTCGGGTTCTGCTGGTATTGCGGAACGCTCAGATCTTCGTTGATGTTGGTGTTGAAATAGCCGTGTTGGTTCCAAACCTTTCTCGAAGAAATGCCGGGCGTTCCGATCGCTTCGTAGACCACCACAGTGCCGGTGGCAGTTCCGCCATTGGTGCCGCATTGTATGACCACCTCGGTTTGCCCGTCGTTGTCAACGTCCAGGATCAGGGGCGCTTCAATATGGGTTGCACTGAGGCACTGGTCTTGGTAACTCACAACGCCTGTTGCCCCGTCTATTATACGCAGCCACTCCTGGTCGCGGTAAACAATGTCGGCAGAGCCATCGCCACAAAAATCGAAAATACTGGAGCAGGTGATGGCAGAGGCATCGTTCACCGCGCGCGTCCACAAAACGGAAAAGTCGTTTTTCAAGGCATAAAGCCATGGGTGGCTCACAAAGCTGGCTTCCAACCTCCCGTCTCCGTTCAAATCTGCCACGTTCACCCTTGAAGCGCCCTCAGGCCAGTTGTTCAGCAATTTGTATTGCCGCATAACAAAGGGCGTTTGAATATCCCAAACAAACACCGTGTTGTTGTTGGTGAAAATATTCCTGCCCTGTACAATGGCGTCAAGGTCGCCATCCCCGTCGTAGTCCGCTACACTGGTAAAACCATCAGAAACTGGCCAAAAGGCTGCTACCACCGGTGTTACGGTTCCCGTAACGAGGTTGACAGCAAGCACCTGGTTTCCGGCAACAATTTCAAGTCCGTCACAATTGGGGCAAAAGGAATCCGGCAGCACGTCCATGGCCACGGGAGAGGCAAAAGACAAGCCGGTTGCGACCCTCGCCGGGTGCTCGCCGGCAGACACATTTGGTCCGCCCTGGGCCAGCAAAGCGCCGGTTTGTCCGCTGAACACCTGGTTGCCTATGTTTATTTCCGCCCAGCCGTCGTGGTCAAAATCGGCGATGTTGGGAACGGAATAACGGTAACGCGCATGGTAGCCCACTTGAATGGAACTGGTAAATTTCAAGGCGCCGTCATGCTCATAACAATAAAGGATGCGGTCAAACCCTACAATGACAATTTCCCCAAAACCGTCATGGTCAAGGTCGGCAATGGCTGGTGCAGTGCCGCCCGGCCAAACAGTCGGCCCCATGACGTGCACCTTGGTCAAGCCGGTTGCGCCGTCAATAACATACAAATCCGGGGCTTCAACACGGGTGGTAACGATATCAGGAATACCGTCGCCGTCCATATCGCCCGCAACCATCGGGGAATAGGTGCCCGTTTCCGCATCAGAGGTCCACTGGACGCCCAAAGATATTTGCCCGCAGGGCGGTACATAATAACAGTCGGCATTGCAGGTGGTATAATAAAAATCATCACACTGTCCGGTGCAGGTACAATCAGTATCGAAGCAGTCGATCAGCCCGTCGCCGTCGTCGTCGATACCGTTGTTGCAATCCTCAACTGCTGATTGCGCCAATAAAACTTGCGTAAATAGGAAAAAGGGTAAAGCGAGCATCAGCCGCCGTGTAGACATTTTCAATAGCATGATCGGGTTTTGTTTTGAACGGGCGTAAAAACGGGCAAACTTGCGTTTTTATTTGCCCGCAAACGCGATTAACAGTCTGTTTTGAAATGAGACCGGGCGGGAACTTTGGTTGAGCGGATTAGGGCAGCAAATGTACTTATTTGCATCAGGCCATTTACACACATGTGGCGAATAATAAAAAACTACGCGTTTAAAAAGAATTATATACTTACTTCTTCGCGATCTTCACCAATTCGTTCAATTTCCACAACGCATCCATCGGGGTCATAGTATTGAGGTCAAGCCCTAAAAGCTCTTCTTTGATCTTCATGGTGTAGTCATCAAGGTCAAAAATATGCAGTTGCAGGGGCGCAGCGATATTTTTGACCTTTTTTTGCATTTGCGCCTGGGTTTCGGTTTTTTGCTTGGCACCGGTGGTTTTTGGTTCAACAATTTCACCTTCCACCGATTGAGACTCCAAAGTTTTTAATATTTCGGAAGCGCGCTCCACGATGCTCTGGGGCATTCCCGCCATGCGGGCAACGTGGATACCAAAGGAGTGGTTGGAACCGCCCGCGACAAGCTTGCGCAAAAAGATAACCTTTTGTCCGATTTCTTTGGTGCTCACATGGAAGTTGTGCACCCTTTCGTGGCTTTCGGCCAGTTCGTTGAGTTCGTGATAGTGTGTGGCAAACAGGGTTTTCGGGTGGGCGCGCTCGTTGTCGTGCAGGTATTCTGTGAGGCTCCAGGCGATGCTGATGCCGTCGTAAGTGCTGGTGCCGCGGCCGATTTCATCCAGCAGGATCAAAGAGCGGTCGCTGATGTTGTTCATGATCAAAGCTGTTTCGTTCATTTCTACCATGAACGTGCTTTCCCCGCCGCTGATGTTGTCGCTTGCACCCACGCGGGTGAACACTTTGTCGACCAATCCGATGCGGGCGCTGGCTGCGGGCACAAAACTGCCCATCTGTGCCATGAGGGTAATGAGGGCAGTTTGCCGCAGTAAGGCCGATTTTCCCGACATG
>CAYVPM010000172.1:0-6207 GCA_964453475.1 uncultured Saprospiraceae bacterium
GGTGCTGTACCCATTGGGCGAAGTAATGTTCAAGGTGTAATTGCCCGGTGCAAGACCGCTGATTACATTCGGAGTATTGAGCGCATTCACCACGCCATTGGCGACCGGAGTGCCTCCAAGCAGTACAGTATAATTGAAAGGCGCTTGCCCGACTGTCATGGTCAGGTTGAGGGTGCCCGTATTGTTCACACAAGGGATATTGGAACCTTGCAGGGTTGCAGAAACACCACAGCTATTTGCAGGCAGCAAACTGGTAGTGGTCACAATGGTACTGTCACAGCCCCATTGGTTGGGCACTACATTTGTTACGGAACCAACCTGAGTAGGATTGCAGGTTGTCAAGGCAATATTCGTCATACTGCTTGGCAACAATGCTCTGGTTTCCGTAACGATACTGTCGCAACCGAAAATATTTACCAAAGGATATACAAAAACGCCAGCCATGGCTGGGTCGCAGGTGGTCGTTTGCACCGCTGTCTGGTTGCTGGGCAATAAGGAAACCGTGGTCACTGCCACGCTGTCACAACCCGCTGGCGTAACATAATCCTGCGCGAAAACACCGGCACTTGCCGGGTTACAAGTGGTAGCAGTCAAGAACACCGAATCAATTGGCGCAAAGGTGACTGTCAAGGTTACGGTGCTATCACAGCCAAACTGGTTGGAAAGGACACTTGTGAACACTCCAACTTCAGATGGGTTGCAGCTTTGGTCTGACAAGCTGGTAGCACTGCTTGGGAGCAGGCTAACCGTGGTCACCAAAATGCTGTCGCAGCCTCCGGCAGTTGTGACGGTATTGGTGAAAACACCCGTCATGGCAGGGTCGCAGTTGGCGCCGGTAAGGAAGGTTGTGGGCAGTGGTACAAAACTGATCGTTGTGATGACGGTACTATCACAGCCAAACTGGTTGGACAACACCACCGGGAACACCCCTACTTGCGCAGGATTGCAACTGGTACCCGTTAGGTTGGTTGTATTGCTGGGCAGCAAGCTCACTGTGGTCACCAAAATGCTGTCGCAGCCTCCGGCAGTTGTGACGGTATTGGTGAAAACACCCGTCATGGCAGGGTCGCAGTTGGCGCCGGTAAGGAAGGTAGTGGGTAGTGGTACAAAACTGATCGTTGTAATGACAGTACTGTCACAGCCAAACTGGTTGGACAACACCACCGGGAACACCCCTACTTGCGCAGGGTTGCAACTGGTGCCCGTCAGGTTGGTGGTATTGCTGGGCAACAAGCTCACTGTTGTCACCAAAACGCTGTCACAACCGCCCGCCGTGGTAAGGGTATTCGTGAAAACACCCGTCATAGCAGGGTCGCAATTAGCACCTGTGAGATAAGTGGTATCTAATGGTACAAAATTGATCGTTGTAGTGATGGTACTGTCGCAGCCGAACTGATTGGACAAAACTACCGGGAATACACCCACCTGGGAAGGGTTACAGGTAGTGCCCGTCAAGTTTGTCGTATTGCTCGGTAACAAACTCACCGTGGTAATTATGATACTGTCGCAGCCTTCAAAAGTCAGCAAATTTTGCACAAAAACGCCCGTCATATTTGGGTCGCATGACCCTGCACTGAGCAAGGTGGTGTCAGACAGTGAAAAGACCACTGTGGTAACAACGGTACTGTCGCAGCCATAAATATTGGACAAATTCTGCGTGAAAACGCCCACATTGTTCATGTCGCAACTCTTTTTGTTGATAAATACAGAGTCGGATGGGAGCAGCGTCACCGTGTGAATAACCACACTGTCGCAGCCGTTTGTTTGCGCATAAATATTTGTTGTAGTACCCACCAAATTGGGGTCGCAACTTGCGGAAGTCAGTATCGTCGTATCGATGGGGAATACCGTCAGGGTCGTAATGATTACACTGTCGCAACCATAAACAGATTGGAGGCTATCGGTATATATGCCTGAAACTGTTTGCAATGCGCCTCCAAGCAGGATTGACTCACCTTCGCAAATCTGTGCCGTTGCCGTTGCGCTGAAATTCGGTCTGACCGTAACGGTGACACTATCGGCGACGACCGCACTGCAAGTTGGGTTTGAGTTGTCGGCAATGCTCAGGATTTTGTATTTCGTGGTCTGTGTCGGGTTCACTGCTACCACATGTCCGTTGGCAATATCGTTCAGGGTGCTGGTTACATTCCCCACCGACCAGGTTACATCAAACAGCCCATTGCCGGTCAACCCAAAAGTGAGGTTGACGGATTCTCCATCACAAATTTGGGCATTGCTGCTCAAATCGGCCGTTGGGATAGGGTTTACCTGCACCGGGCGACAGACTGGCGCGCCCGTTCCACAAACATTGGAAGGGACAACGCAGACCTGTCCAGAAACGGCGTTCAAGAAGTTGACCATCACGGAATCTCCGCTCCCGGTAAGCACTGCGCCCGGTGGTACCGTCCAGTTGTAGTTTGTCCCATTTTGTTGCAAATTCAGGGTAAACAGATAAGTGCCGCCGTTGGCGCAGACATTTGTTGGTCCCGACATCTGCGGTGGTTGTATTGGCGGAATGACGGTGATCGGGGAACAAGCAGGTTGAGAGGAACCGCAAGAATTGTTGGCGGTGACACACAAGTTGCCCATGACAACGGTGTCCCAGGTTATCTGAATGGAGTTTTGTGTCAATTGGGTGTAGGACAAATTGCCCGGGATCGTCCAGGTATAGGAGCTTGGCAATGGCAAGCCGCCTGCAGTTGCTGTGTAAACGTAGGTTGAATCACCGCAAGGATTTGGGTTGCCGCTGATTTGTGGCAATTGCGGCACCGCGCTTATTGCTGTCACGGTGACACAGGCAGTATCTCTGCAGAATACCCCGCCGCGGCCATGGGTCAATACCAGGCAGTACTGTCCGGGTTGTCCAATAAGCGCGGTAGGTTGGTTGCTAAAGCCTATGATACCACCTGGAGGGCCGTACCAGTTGTAGAGCGTAATCCCGCCCACTGCCGTATTTATGTTGGAACCCGAACCATTAAGGGTTATGTTGATATTCTGGTCGCAGTCAAGAATACCAGGAGGGGCAATCACTGCATTTGGCTCCAGGATGGCTAGATTGGTATTGATAATACTGTCACAGCCCAAATAACCCGTGCAAACTTCCTGGTACAAGCCTGAAGTGGTATAGGTGGCGTTGCACACTTGATACTGAGCAGGGCCGCAGAGGTTCACAAATTTTATCGGGGAGTTATAGGTAGGCACAAGTTTCACCCGACACCTTACAATACTGTCGCAGCCCTGGTAATTGGTAAAAGGGACGTTGTAATTGCCCGGTGCAAAAAACTCCTCGCCTGCGCAGGTAGCTGTTCCATTTTGGCAAATATTTACATCGACATCGGTGTAAACCGTTGGGATCAGGGTTACCACGCAGTTGATGATACTGTCGCAATTCAGGTAGGTGGGCAGATTGACCATAAAGGTACCTGCCTGGGAAAAAGTACTGCCACCGCACATCACGGTTTTCCCCTGGCACAAGTCCACCATTTCTGTGGTCGTTATATCTTCCCCGATAAATACCGGCAGGCAAAACTCCGGTGCACCAGGGCATTGGGTGCTGGTAGCGCATACTTCGGCCGGGCCGGGCTCCAACCACTGAACGGTGATGGATGTACCGACGGCGTTGCCAATAATATTGCCCGCAGTAGACGGGTTGATCGTCCAGGTGGAGACGCCTGCAGTTTGGTACGTGCCAATGGCCGATGATGGGATACAGAGACCGTTTGTGGTGCCTGTGACCGTGGGCAATGACGCGTTGATTGCAAAATCACATTGCGCGCCGGCGTTGCCGTCGATCATCAAGTAGTAGTTTTCGCCTATCACGAGGGGGGAGGCAACCAGGTTTTGGGTGGAGTTTGACCCGATATTGCCCAAACAAGCCGACACGAATGTAAAATCGATACAGTCAGCGGTTGACAAAACGGCAGCCTGAATACCACTTCCGGCAGCGCAGCCGAACACCGAAATATTGAAAGATGCTGAGGTGGCATCTGCGGTAAAGGCGAACCATTGGTTGTTTTCAATTGTAGTGCACCAGAAGGGCGGGAAAGACTGTGGGACACTTGGCACGGTTGCGCCGTAGTAACAGTCTAATGCAGAAGGCGAAGGCAAAATACAAGCGCCTGGGGCATTGTCGGAATACTGTGGCAATTGACATGTTTGTGTACTGCATTGCGCAAAAGCGTGTTGCGTCTGAAATAGCAATGTCAATAAAATAATCGAGGACAGTGTAAAGGTTTGCTTCATCAAATGAACTTTTGACAGGTAACGCGAAGGGGCCTGTTCAGTGTACAAATTTTAATGTTCGGCTCAAAAATAGGGATTTTCAATGAATACAGGAGAGCCTATTCACTGCTAAAACGCTGCATGAGGATAATTTCATTGTTGTTTTTTGATAAAAATCAAACGTTTAGGTCAATAAAACCTCTCCCTTCAAGAAAATGATTTTCCCAAATTTTAACGTATGCTAACTGCAATAAAACAAGGGTTGGCTGTATGCAACAGCCAACCCTTGTGGTACAAAAAATTGTCAAAAGATCAATGCTCGTCGTGCGCCATCGCGGCGTATTCAGCGGTCAGCTTCACTTGCAGGTCGTTCGGCAAGGCGCCATAATCGGCGAACTTCATGCTGAATTTGGCCTTGCCCTGCGTAAGCGAGCGCAGGGAGGAAGAGTATTTATGCAGCTCTTTTAGCGGCACCCGCGCTTTAATTACCTGGTAATGCCCATCTGCGTCCATGCCCATGATGATGGCGCGGCGGGTTTGCAGGTCGCCCATCACATTGCCCATCACTTCTGCGTCGCACATCACTTCCAGGTCGTAAATCGGCTCCATGATTTGCGGTCCTGCCTTGTGAAACGCTTCTTTGAAGGCCATGGTGGAGGCCGTTTGGAAGGCCATATCATTGGAGTCGACATCGTGCATTTTACCGTCATAGATCGATACACGGATGTCGCGGCAGTAGGAACCGGTACCGGGGCCTTCTTCCATTTTCGACATGATGCCTTTTTTGATGGCGTTGGTAAAGCGGGAATCGATCACCCCGCCGACAATGGCCCAAACAAAAGAAAACTTGCCGCCCCATTTCAAATCTTCCACTTCGATGTTTTTGGCATTCAGGCCATGCGGTGCAGGCATTCCGTCGAAATAGGGTTCGATGCGCATGTGCACTTCTGCAAATTGGCCGGCGCCGCCTGTCTGCTTTTTGTGGCGGTAGTCCTGGTTGACTTCCTTGGTGATCGTTTCCCGGTATGGGATGCGCGGCTCGATGAATTCCATCGACACCCCAAAGTTTTGCTCGGCCTTGTAGCGCACGATTTCCAGGTGCATCTCCCCTTGTCCGTGAATGATGGTCTGTTTCAACTCTACGCTTTGCTCAATGATGAGGGTGGGGTCTTCCTCGTGGATGGAATGCAGTGCGTGCGCCATTTTTTCCACTTCTGCTTTGCTGGGCGGCAACACCGCCATACGTATGCGCGAGGGAGGAAAATGGATGCGTTCTATTTTCAAGTCGGCGCCTTTGGGGTTGAGGGTCTGGTTGGTATGAGCTCCTTTCAATTTTACGGTACAGCCAATATCGCCTGCACGGAGTTCATCTACCTGGTCGCGGTTTTTTCCTTCGCTTTCAAAGAGTTGTGAAAAACGTTCGGCATTTCCCGAGTCGGCATTCACCAGTTCATCGCCCGCTTTTAGCACGCCCGAATACACTTTAAAATAGGATACATTGCCCACTTTTGGTTCGTTCACTGTTTTAAAAATGAACACGCAAGGGCGGGCGCTGGGGTCGCATGGCTTGGAGCCGCCGCTTTCCAATGCAGCTGCCGGGCGATCGGCGGGACTTGGACATATATCGTGGATAAAGCCCATGATACGGCCGCTGCCCATGTCTTGTAATGCTGAAGAACAGAATACCGGGAAATATTGGCGGTGGGCCAACCCGATTTTTAGGCCGCGGGCGAGTTCGGCTTCGTTGAGCGTACCTTCTTCGAAGTACTTTTCCATCAGCGCATCGTCGTTCTCGGCAGCAGCCTCTACCAGGGCCGCATGGAGCTCGTTGGCGCGGGCCTCGTGTTCGGCGGGGATGGGCTTTTTGGCCGGCTTGCCGCCTTCCGGCGGGAACACGTACATAATCATGCGCAGTGCGTCTACGATGGCGTTGAAGCCAGGGCCCTGGTTCACCGGAAACTGGAAGGGTAGCACTCGGTTGCCGAA
>CAYVPM010000173.1:0-6200 GCA_964453475.1 uncultured Saprospiraceae bacterium
GCTTGTCGATGCCCATGCCGAAGGCTATGGTGGCACAGATGACGTCAATGTCTTCCATCAGGAACGCATCCTGGGTGTTGGCGCGTGTTTTTGGATCAAGGCCCGCATGATAGGGTCCGGCTTTGATGTCGTTCACCAACAGCATTTCGGCAATGTCTTCTGCTGTCTTGCGGTTTTGCACGTAAATGATGCCTGACTCTCCCCTGAACTCTTCTTTGATAATCTGGATGATCTGCTTGATCGTTTGGTCCTTTTTGATCTTGGGGCGGATCTCGTAGAAGAGGTTGTCCCTGTTGAAGGACGACACAAAGGTGTTTTCCTCCGACATTTCAAGGTTTTTCAAAATGTCTTGCTGAACCTTCGGCGTAGCAGTGGCGGTAAGGGCCATGATGGGCACATTACGGGCAATAGCATCCAACATGGTACGGATACGGCGGTATTCAGGGCGGAAATCGTGCCCCCACTCGGAGATACAGTGCGCTTCATCTACCGCGACAAAAGAGATGTTGGTGTTTTGGAAAAACTCAATGTTCTCTTCTTTGGTGAGCGTTTCCGGTGCAACGTATAGCAATTTGGTTTTCCCATCGGTAATATCCTGCTTGACAATCTTCATTTGAGCCTTTGTCAGGGAGGAGTTGAGAAAGTGCGCCACTTCATCCGAATCCGAGTAGCCGCGAAGCGAATCCACCTGATTTTTCATCAGGGCAATGAGCGGGCTGATGACGATTGCCGTGCCCGTCAACATCAGCGCCGGCAATTGATAGCACAGGCTTTTGCCTCCGCCGGTGGGCATAATCACAAAGGTGTCTTTGCCATCCAAAAGGCTTTGAATGATTGCTCCTTGTTCGGCTTTAAACGCATCAAAACCAAAATGTTTCTGTAAATTCTCAAGCAGGGAGAGTTGGTCCGTTGCTATCGCAGTCATCTTCTTCAATTTCTTTGTTGATTATCAAATAGGCTGCCTTGAATTGCCGAAGGCCGGCCGTGTTGTGTAAAAAAAGTTCAAGGCGCACGACAAAAATAATGCGATTCTTGAAAAAGCCGCCAAAGATAGAAAAATAATACCTGATTTGCCCAAATATTTTCAGCAATTTTTTTAAAGAATTTTGACCGATTCAGAGTATTATTTGGAAATGAAGTGTTTTTGAAGATAAAATCAGAACAAAAATTGGCTTTTTTAGACCCATTTTTTAATAAAAATAAACATTTTCACGCTGGTCCAGGTGATTTTTATAGCCCCGCACTCGAAAAAACGGTGCAGTGTAAATAAAAAAAACAAAAAGTTTTGTTTTATAAAACAAGTTGTTTTATATTTGTGTCCAGAATACAAGAAGCAGATTGGGTTATTTTTCACAATCCTATGGCTTTCAAAGCCTTGAGTCAATAACTTTAAATCTACACAGCTATGAACTGGAATTTTTTTAAAACTAATTGGTTTTCAAGTGCCCTGGTACTGCTGGTATTAGGCGTTATTATCCGCAACAAAAGCGAGTTTTCTTTTCTGGGTTGTTTTTCTTCAAAAAATGAGCAAATTGAACGGACTAGCGCCCAGGACAAGGGTTCAACTACTTTTGGGCTTGCCATGGCGCCTTCTACGCGCAGTGCCCAGCCCCTTGAAATTGATCAGGCCACTGCAACTGCTTTTTTGAAACGGTTTGCTGGGGTAGCCGTCAGTGAAAGGAAGAAGTTCGGCGTCCCGGCTTCTGTGCTTTTGGCAATCGCTTTTCTGAACAGCAATGCCGGAACGAGCGAGGCCGCTGTTGAGGCAAACAACTTGTTCTCCCTTCCAGGTGGCAAAGAATGGGACGGCTCAACAGCCACCTTGGGCAATCACATCGTGCGCAAATATGACATACCCTGGGCCAGCTGGCGCGATTTCAGCATTTTCCTAACGACACAGAATTGGTACGGCGACTTGCGCCAATCGGCTGGGAAAGACTGGAAAAAATGGGCTAAAGGCTTGAATGACAAAGAAATATCCACTATTTCCAATTTTGGGCAAAAGCTGGCCGAAGTGATAACCTTTTACCATTTGGACCAACTAGACCAATAGCATGCGCCAAAGTCTTTTCAAAATGCGACTTTTGCGCTTAAAAATTATTCATGGAAATTTCTTTGTTGGGCAAGAACGCATTGGTTGGCGGAGGTAGCGCCGGCATCGGCCGCAGTATTGCCATTGAGCTGGCGTTGCTCGGCGCCAATGTGACGGTGCTCGCCCGAACTGAAAGCAGCCTTGTAGAGACGGTTCGCATGCTGGACACCAGCCAGCATCAACAACACGGGTACCTAGTGGCTGACTATTCGAATAGCCAGGTTTTGAGCGCCAAAGTTGGCCAGTTACTGGAAGAACGCGCCATACATGTTCTTGTCAACAACACTGGCGGGCCTCCCGGCGGGCTGCTGACGGCCGCCCAGACAGAGGATTTGTTGTCGGCATACAACAACCATTTGATATGCAACCATTTATTGGTACAGGCAGTCGTGCCAGGCATGAAGGCTGCCGGCTTTGGCAGGATTATCAATGTCATCAGCACATCTGTCAAAGAACCGATAGAAGGGCTTGGCGTATCGAACACCACGCGGTGGGCGGTTGCGAGCTGGGCAAAAACGCTTTCTGTTGAACTGGGGCCATTTGGCATCACGGTCAACAATGTTTTGCCTGGCTATACCCAGACAAGCAGGCTCGATGAAATTATTGAGAAACGGATGGCAGGTGCAGGGCTAAGCCGGGATGCTGTGGAATCAGGAATGAAAGGGCAGGTTCCGTTGAGGCGATTTGCAAGGCCGGAAGAAATTGCTGCTGCTGCCGCATTCCTTGCAAGCCCTGCAGCCGGCTATGTTAACGGTATCAACCTGCCGGTTGATGGTGGAAGGACAAAAAGCTTGTGATTTTTGCTTAAAGTTCCTTGCTATAGTCAACGCAAAGTGGTTATGAATGCAGAAATGCTACAATCATTTTAAAATCAAGCATTTGTTTTTTACCCGCCGAAGCCCTTTTTCAGGGCGTAGGAGGTCACTCAAATCATTCAAAATCACTTTAATCACCGTATAAAAACACAATATCCATCCGCGAAAAATCGGGATGGATATTGCAGGGGCATTTGGCGAACCTGTGTTTAGTTCGGGTTGAACCCGTAGCTGGAAAGGATTTTTTCTTTCAAGGCTTTGCGCGCAAAGAAAATACGGCTCTTCACGGTTCCAAGGGGCAAAACGAGTTCTTCTGCGATTTCTTGGTACTTAAAACCTTCAAAATGCATCAAAAACGGCACCTTGATACTGTCATCGAGCGACTCTACCATGGTATTAATCTCCTTCAGCAGTATTCCGCCTTCTGCCGCGTTTCCTGAGGAATGGCTGCCAGAGTTGATGTAGTATTGGTTGTCAGTCGTGTCCAATATAGTATTGGCCTTTACCTTCTTCCGGTAGTTGTTGATGAAGATATTCTTCATGATGGTAAACATCCAGGCCTTGAAGTTGGTGCCGGTTTGAAACTTTTCCTTGTTGAAAAGGGCACGAAAAGCAGTTTCCTGATATAGGTCTTTTGCATCCTCTACATTCTTCGTCAAGTTGTAAGCAAATGAGTGCAAAATGGATGTCAAACCACTCAATTTTGTATTGAACTCTGTACTTGTCATGGATACGTTCTTTTAATTCTTACTTTCTGGTCTCAAAGGTAAGCACTTGTTTAATATTTCCAAAAAAAGATTCAACAAAATAGTGTTAAAAATTACTAAAAAAAAGTGTCGTAACATCTTGTTTTTTTTATATTATTCATAATCAATGAGTTATGCTATTTTTAATTTGTCTTTTTTGTTTTTTTATTTCAAAAAAAAATGAAATTTTGCAAATGAGAAATTTAACCGCTTTCGCACCCTGCCCCTATCTTCAAGCCTGTTTAAGAATTCTTTTTGCTGGCCGATTCCCTTCTTTTTATTTTGAAATAAGCATAAAAAAACCTGTCAAATATTGCTACTTGACAGGGACAAAACAAAAAACAAACACTATGAACAAACACTAAAAAATTTTTATTTGGGGTTCTGGCTTTAAAAGGGGGGCTGGGTTGGCAGTAATTTCATCCAATACCGCTCGTTGCAAATGTAATATTGATTGTCGAATAATGTGTCGGCGATTTTAAAGGTTTGGCATAAATATGACTTAAATCAAACACAGTCCATTTTTTTTTGAACAATTCGACCACTTATGGTTGTTTAACGGGCGCAACAACCATCTATGTTATCATCACGACGCATGCTTAGCAAGCCAATTGCACCGATTTTTTGCTTTCTTTCGGTCTTCTATATCTTCTCATGCCAGAATGTAGCACAAACCGGTCAGGAAGCTGTTGCCAGCGGTTCTCAAAAAACCGGAGCTGCCATTTTCAACGATAATTGCAAGCTTTGTCATGGCGCCGATGGCCGTTTGGGGCTAAATGGTGCAAAAGACTTGACCCTCAGCAAAATGCCTTTTCACGAAAGGGTCAACATAATTACCCACGGAAAAAAGCTGATGACTCCGTTTGGATCCCTTCTTAAGCCGGTTGAAATTGATTCGGTTGCAGCGTACACACTAAAATTGAGCAAATGATTGATGATAAAAAGATTCTTGTAACCGGAGCTACAGGTTTTGTAGGTTCCTACCTTGTACGATTGCTGCTTCAAAAAGGTTACAAAGTTCGGGGCCTAATGCGCAGCAACAGCAAATTCGACCTGCTTTCTGACATTAAAGAACATGTTGAATGGGTGAATGTGGATGTTACTGACGTAGTTGGGCTGGAGGATGCGATGGAGGGCATAAAATATGTATGCCATTGTGCCGCGAGTATATCATTTCATCCAAAGGATATTCGTGAAATGCACAAAACCAATGTTGGGGGCACTGCCAATGTCGTAAACCTGTGTTTGCACCATAATGTCGAAAAACTGATCCATGTCAGCTCAATTGCTGCCTTGGGCCGAAGCAAAGACCGTTTGGTTTTGGACGAGAAATGTCAGTGGATTCAAAGCAGGCTAAACTCCAACTATGCCATCACGAAGCATTTGGCAGAGCAAGAAGTATGGCGCGGTGTTGCGGAAGGCTTGCCTGCGATTATTGTTTCTCCATCTGTCGTGGTTGGAAGCCGATCCTGGGAAGACGGGATGTCGGGCTTTTTCAAGAAAATTGATAAAGGGCTTAAGCTTTATCCTTCTGGCCAGTCAGGCTTTGTCGATGTGCGCGATGTTGTAGTTTTTATGGAAATGATGCTGCAGTCAGATATTTCCGCCGAGCGTTTTATTTTGAATGCTGTCAATATTCCGCACCGCGAGTTCTTCAACCAAATCGCCGTCGCATTGAAGGCAAGCCCGCCTTCCATTCAAGTGGGGCCATATTTGGCCGAAATTGCCTGGCGTGTAGAATGGCTTAAGGAAAAGCTGTTGGGAGCAACGCCCCTGCTGACCAAAGAAAGCGCTCGCGCCAGCGTGAGCAAGTTTAGGTATCAAAATGAAAAGTCTCTTGCCGTACCAGGGTTCCAGTACCGCCCTTTTGAACAAACAGTCCTGGAAACAGCCCGACAATACAAGGAAGCCAAAAAGGATGGGTTTTCGCCCCGAGTCCTTCCTTTTGAGGCGTTTGCTTGATTTCAAAGGGTACCGCCTTCTTGCATGGGCCCTATACCTATTATATATATAAGGTGCCAAGCCTGTCCTCAACCTTCATTTTTAGCGCTTTGTAGCGGGCATTTGGTTTAACTCAGCAGGAAAAGCAAGTCACAACATTTTTTTTGCTGGAAAATCATTGTTTTTTCATTTTGGGTGGTTCGCTTCAAAACCTTTTATAATCTATAAGGACTGGGAAGGCAGGTATAAAATTTTATGATTAGGGCATGCCTCCAAGCAAATGGACAAACTTAAACTTCGAATTAAAGCACTTCTCGGAAATTAATTTTGAAAAGTACTTGGTTATTTGCTCCAATCGAAATTACCTTTGCGCCCGCTTTGGAAGGGGAGTAGGGTGAACAGAGAATTTTATCAGCGACAATCCACAATCGAATGTGGAAAATTAGTTGAAAAATATTTTAAGTTTTCTTGTGTAGCTTTAGAACAAATGCTACCTTTGCGCCCCCAAGAAAATTAAACGGTATATAGTCCTTTAAAGAAAGGATTTTTATAAAGAGTTCATTGACAGGATGAAAGTGAGAGGAGAGAGGTAAGGCTAGTTCCGCG
>CAYVPM010000174.1:0-2077 GCA_964453475.1 uncultured Saprospiraceae bacterium
GCCTGGGAAAACCTGAGAGGCTGGGCGGCGGCAAAACCATTGCGTGCGGGGCCAATCACCGGCAGCTCGGATCCAATATTCCAGGACGAAAAAACAGCGGCCGTCCGAAGCATTTATATCCCCGCAGCGCGTGGCTGGCTGGCAAAAAAATGGGCAAACAACCGCCCAATACTCCTGAAAATCCTGCGCTCGGTCGAACCCAGTTTCAACCCGCCACCCAATTTCAACCAATTGAACACCGCTGGGCTGGAAACAGTTATCAGCAACCAGCACATACTCGGGATTGCCAAACGCCAATGTGATTATTTCTTCGATGCTAAAAAAGTGGACGGCTTGGCAGGCAATACCTACCTGGCCCTGCTAAATGCCGAAATACCGGATGATGGCGCGCTGGCCCAACTGGCCAACAAAGACTTTGCCCGCATGAACGAGCTGCTCAAGCTTTTCGACGGCGGCAATACGGTACTCACGACTACACGGAAAAACTATGTAAAAAAGATTATCACCCAGACGCTGCTCGAGCGTGCCAAATTTGTTGAATCAGAAGCCATTAAGGGACTGGAAGCCAGTGGCCAAAAGATCAAAGACCTGGTCGGCACCTGGTCTATCCTTTGTCAGGTCGTTTTTGGGCCGGAGATGTTCTACGAAATGATGGAATATGCCCTAAGGAATATCCTGGAGACGGGGCAGCGGCGTTTGTATTATACGTTGATTGATGAGGCCACCGTTCCTAAAGCGTAAAGCTGCAATAATCGCGATGGGCATTTTTTTAAGATTCAATTTAGAGCAGGTTTCGAGAAAAACGGACAATTTCAATTGAAATAGCCTACTCCGGAAAACTAAATCATTTTGTAGAAATACACTTATTTTTGCCGTAATTAATTCAAATGGAACTTAGACACCCACAATTTTCACGAATCACGATCGACCCAGAAGTATGTATGGGGAAGCCCTGCATTCGAGGAATGCGTTTCCCCGTTTCAACATTATTGGGATATTTGGCAGGAGGCACCCCTGTAGAGCAGATTCTTACTGATTTCCCCTATCTGGAACATGAAGACATAATAGAGGCTTATGCTTTTGCTGCGGCTTCAATGGATGACACCTACTTTCCGCTTGTCCAAAATCAAGGTTCCCGTGCATGAAATTTCTGCTATGTTGGAATCAGTCCTCGTTTAGGCATTTTGCTGGAATTGATTGGGCATAGTTACAGATTTATCCCTGAGCATTATTCAGGAAAACTTTCGGACAAGGAAATCCTGAAAATAGCAAGAGAACATGATGAAGTCTTAATTGCGCACGACCTAGACTTTGGAACCTTGTTGGCATTTTCTGGTGATTCCAACCCCTCGGTAATAATTTTTCGCATTCATCATATCAATCCAGATTTGTTTTATCAATTGCTGATGTCTTGTTATGAGGCTATTGAATTGCCACTTAATGAAGGCGCAATAATCTTGATTGATGAGCATTCGATACGCATCCGAATGCTTCCAATTTAGGCGCCAAACCGCCCCACCTTTTCCTTTTTCCAATACCTTCTCCCCAAACTTTTTACCACCACCAGGAGCACCAAAGGAATGGCCGCTACAGGCAGCTCCTGCGGAAGCCATTTCCAAAACACCAACAGGCCAATGGCTAAAAATCCTACAACCATAAAGTAGAAATCCGTCCACTCTGCCTTTCGGTTGCGGAAAAAATACAATAGGTGCGTTGGAAGCGCCCAAAGTATGTTCAGGTTGTTTTTCGTGGCGCTGTGGTCGGTGGCGAACCAAAGCAGGAAGATAACCAGCCCCGCAATGCCCAAAGTGAGCCAAAACAAGGCATCAAAAATGCGTTCGGTGCGGGGATTGCCCATGGCCAGCAAGCCGACAATAGCCAGCAGCGACATCATCCACAAAGGGCGGTCGATCGGCGTGGGCTGGAAGGGGTGCGGCTTCATCGGCGGCTCCGGGATGTTCCGCTCCGCTTTCACGATGGCTTCGCCCGATGTGGCGCGAGCCTTTCCCAGCAGGTCATGCACATAGTCTGGCAAAAACATAAAATTGGCAGCACTGGCAGGTAGCGCGCCGTCGCG
>CAYVPM010000174.1:2087-6193 GCA_964453475.1 uncultured Saprospiraceae bacterium
AGCACTGGCTTTGCGGTCGGCGGGCAGGCCAAGGATCAGGTCGATGCCGAAGCCCGTCCAGGGCTTGTTTTCCAGGTAAGGGTGCAGCAACTGGCGCATGGTGGCTCCTTTTTGAAGCCCGGTGGTATCATACTGAATTTGATGGAAAAAGGTCTCTTCCAGCATGTCGCGGATGCGTGTGGCACAGTTGTCGTAGAAAAAATCGTATTTGTAGTAGCGGTTTTCGACTTTGTAGTTCTCTTGTAACAGGTCGTACAGGCGTTGCTTTTGACTTTTGTCGAGGTTGAGCAGCTGCTCTTTCATAGGCCGCCGGTCGTGCAGGTTGCCGTATTCAAAACTGCGGTATGTTTCGATATCCAGGTTGTACAACAGTTTTCCCCGGCAGAATTTCAACAAGAAATTGGGCTGTTCAAACTCAAATGTGCCGTAGTTGTAGCATTGGTCGAAGCGATGGGCGGGATCTTTTACCCGAATGGCGCTGTGGCCAAAGGTGCTGTACACCATCTCGCCCGGCGCTACGGTCATCAGGCTTATTGCGGCAGAGTCGGAAAGAATAAGCGAACTTTGCGCTTGCAGGGAATAAAGGCGGGCAAAAAGTATCGCCAGGGTAAAAAGTTGCTTCATTTATTTGTTCTCTAAATATGTATCCCGAATTTGATAAGCCCCCTTACCCCCAAAGTCCCCAAACCCATGCAATCAACATCGCCGAAAACTGCCAAATTGCCCAAAGCAGCCCTGCAAAGACCAGCAGGAACAAGAGCACCAGGAAAGCTGCCGAACCCTTTGCATTTGGCTTTATTGTCCCATCGGCATAATAGGCTTTCATCAAATTCAGGTTTCGGCGGTTGGCCTTATACCCGAAATCAATAAAATCTCCCAAAAAAGGAACCAGACCCACCAGTGCATCCAAAACATGGTTCCACATCATCCGGAGCATGAGCCAGGGCCCTGCCCCTTTTTTTGCCATGGTGTGTAGCAATACGCCCGAAACGGCGAAGCCGCTGATATCACCAAGGTAAGGTATCAGCCCGATGAAGCCATCGAGGCCAAACCTGACCTTGGTGCCCGGGATGCGAAACTGGTCGTCGAGTATCTTGGTCAAGCGTTCCAGCCTGACAATTTCAGGGTCTGGAGTCTGGCTGTCGTTTTGAAGGTTTTCCATACTTATTGCACCCGCAGCACCTGCCCGATTTGAATGTCGGCGCTAGGCAGTTTGTTGAGTTGTTTCAGCCGGTCCACCGTAGTGTTGTAATCCCTGGACAACTTATACAAGGTGTCGCCCTTCACTACCCGGTGATAACCTGCGGCAACCGGTTTTTCCTCCACAGGTGGTTTTGTCGGTGTAGGGTCGCTGGGTTTGGTATTGTCGGGATAAGGAGCTCCGGAAGTAGCCGGTGGCTTGGTGCCGGGGAAGGTTGTTCCGCTATTGGTATTGGAGGTGTTGGGTTTGCTGGTTGGCACAGTGCCAGTAGGTGAAATCTCGAAATCCAGGTCGCCGTCATTGATCATTTTGCCTTCATTCGGGTTGCTGGTAACACCACCGGGAGAAGAAGGTGTTGCGGTTTCTTTGGAAGTTTCGCGAAGTTTTATAGGTTGTAAAGGCCTGGTGGACTTGCGCAAGCGGATCCTTTCGTTTACTTCTGGCTCCTGTCCGCGGGCAAGGCCGTTGCGGGCAAGCAGGCTTTCCAGGCGGATGCCGTACAGCTGGGCGATGTCGAACATGGTCTGGTTTTCCCGAACGATATGGTCGGTGGCGCGGCCGCTCCACTGGCTTTTTTTACATTGGATAAATACGTGGGTATTGGGTTTGAGCCGTACACCTGGTGGATAGCCACGGTCGTTGTAGTCGACTACTTTATCGACGCTCAGGCGATAAGCCCTTGCCACGTCCGCCAGTGTTTCTCCTTCCCGGGTTGCGATCACTTTAATGTCGTTGACCCGTCCAATTCGACCAGAGGCAGTAGCTGGGGCATCAGGTGCGTTGGGGCCTTCAGGCTTTACGCCGCCATTTTCGCCGGCTCCCGGTGTGCCGGGGAATGTTTGCGGCGGCGTAGCACCTGGGACATCGTACTGGAACAGTTTGTATCGTTCAATCAGGTCGATCAGCTTTGTGGCGTAATCAGGCGCGGTGGCATACCCGGCAGCCTGAAGCCCCCGTGCCCAGGATTTGTAATCCGTGCGGTCGAGGTTGAACAAATAACCATATCGGGTAGCTTTTTTGGGGTCGCGGAGAAATTGCCCGTGGTCGAGGAAACTCTCCTCAACGCTTTCATATTTTCGGAAGCATGATTCTTTCAGGTTTCCTTTCTCGTCGCGGTCATCATCTTGCTTGTAGAATGTCTTGCCGTTCCAATTGCCGCCACATTTGATGCCAAAGTGGTTGTTGGCCTGCTTTGCCAGTTCGCTGGTTCCGGCTGCGCTTTCCAAAATCCCCTGTGCGAGGGTGATACTTGAAGGCACGCCGAGGCGCTCCATCTGCAACACAGCTGCCCGGTTGAATTTGGTGACATAATCGAGGTTGCGGTCGCTGGTGCTGTATTCTACGGGCGCGATGGCAGTTTGGTCAATTCCTTTGTTTTTGGAGGACGATGATTCGGCAGAGCGCTTGTCCCGGTTGCCCGAGTTGGAAAACGTTTCCCGCAAATAACTGCAGCTTTGAGTGGCAAAAGCCAGCAGCAAAAGGCAGATTGTAGTTATTCTCATGGTGGACTTATGTAATTTTGGATGGAAAAATGGTCAGTTATAGTACGTTTAAACGCCAAAGCCGCAATTCTATTCTTTTGGAGCAGCGCATTTATTGCACCGCTCAAATCAGGTATGGCTACACTTCAATTCGCAAAAATCATTTGCCTGGAATCAACGGGAGTGCCGTTGACAAGCAGTGTGTACACGAAAGCGCCGCGAACGCCGTAGCCGTGGGTGTACAACACTTCATTGAGTCCAGCCTTTAGTACAACCGGCATGTTCTCAATAATTTTCCCATGCAAATCACTGATTTGGATAGATGCACTGGACGAGGACTTTGGCATTTCATGGATGTAAAAAGAAATCCAGGTAGCCTCATCAAAAGGATTGGGACGGTTTTGGTACAACTCTATGGCCTTTTGCGCAGGCTGTTCCTGTTCTTCAGTGGCGGATGTCATGATCAATTTTTCCGGTCCAAACAAGCTCTCCGCGCCATAGTTGTCCACGGTTGCAATGCTTACGTACAAAGGACCAACGGGGTTGCAATACAGCACATCAGAAAATGCAGGGGAGCGCGTGTACACGGTATCCCAATCATTCGTCAGGGAACGCAGGGCGATGCGGAAAGTTTGGGTGTCGATCGGGTCATTGATGTTCATGACCAGCAAGTTGCCGCTTCTGACGGCTGTAAAATCCGGTACCGGTCCCACATTACGGGCCGCAATGGCAGCCCCATTGGCATTGATGAGGGCATTGCGCGCCAGGTAGTTGAAATCGACAAAAAATGAGTCAACCGTGCCATCCATATCGGTATCGACGCCCAGGACATCGGAAGAGGTGTGCTGGCGATCCATGTACGCGGCGTTGTTGCTGGCATCGCCGTGCTCGTTGGCAGCGGTGAAGCGCATGGCGGGATAGCCTTTTTCCCGGAAAGGGATATGGTCGCCGCCCCTGCCCGTGCGGTCCTCAGGCGACATGATGCGTACGTTCATCGGCACTTGCACCGTCGACAACAGGTTTTCCTGGTATTGCAATTTTAGAAACCGGGCCAGTTGTTTGTGCCTTGAATTGAAGCTCCCGTTGGAAAAAAGCCGCACGCTCGTAGAGTCGATGTTGTTCAATCCCGGGCAAGAAGGCGCCGAGGATGTTTTCCCGCAAATAATACCCCCGATTACGTCATTGTTGAGCACAGCACGTAAGAGAAGGCTTTTTTGTTGGGTGTAATTGGCGAAAGCCCGGGCTCCGAACAATCCCTGCTCCTCAGCCGTAGTCACTAAAAAAACGATAGAGTTTCTGAACTGCCATTTGGACATCACCCTGGCCAGTTCGATCACCAGGGCCGTGCCGGTGGCATTGTCTTCCACCCCTTCCGCCACGCAAGCGGTATCGCAAAGCACGTCACACCGGCTGTCAAAATGGCC
>CAYVPM010000175.1:0-6189 GCA_964453475.1 uncultured Saprospiraceae bacterium
CGCGGAGGCCCAATTCATCCTCCACCATGCGTACGATGCGTTCCGTCAATGGCTTGCCATCGGACATTCGGATAAAATAGGGAGTAGCCTTGCCTGTCTTCCGGTTGAAGCGCGTGGCGTTGCCGTTCGCGGGGTTGCGGTCGTAAGTGTCGGCCCAGATATTTCCTTTGCTGTCTTCAAAAATAGGAAAGGCGATATCGTCGAATTTCGTTTCCGAGGTAGCAATAAGGTCGAGCTGCCCGCGCTGACGATCGAGGCGGGCCAGTCCGTTGCGCAAGCCTGTCCAAACCACGTCGTATGTATCAATGTACAGGGAGGTGACATACTGGGGCTGCGGTTTTTTGAAACGGCTGTTGTCGATGCGGAAAAGCCTGGTGCGAAACCCGTCAAAAGCATATAGGCCGTCCACACTGGCCCAGTAGATAAGCCCGGCGCTGTCTTGGGCCATATCGAAGCCGCTTATGGTGAAGGGCAGTTGCATGGTGCCCGCGCAGGTTTGGTTGAAGCGCATGACCTGGGCACAGAATTTTGGCATTCCTGCAAAAAAGAAAATTAATATGGCAAATATTGGGCGCATCCTGGCACAAAATTAGGCCTAATCGACCAGGTAGCACAAATAAAAATAGGTTGAAAATACCCAGCAGTAGGTTGGGGCGCAGGCTTGGTTGGTTCGAGGTGATTTGGGTTGGAGTTAACCGGAATATTTGCAAACAGTAAACTCAAGCAATTGTACTATCCCTTGGTTTTTTTAGCGCCACCGATTCAAAGCCAAAGGTTTTTTTTGACATTCTCTTCACTCTGCCCAAACCTGTAATGATAGAACCTGGAATGAATAAGCTTATTTTACTTTTCTGTGTTTGTGCCTTGCTTAATGCTAACTGTACTTTCCGCTTCATTGGTAGGGAAATGTATGAAAGTAATACATTCCCGTATAGTGAAAAGGGCTTATCTGCCTCCTTTGAAACAACTATATTGCGCATAGCGAACAAGGATAGTGCAGAATATTATCCAAACAAGATTTTTGGGGATTTGGTTTTTGAGTATAGTGATGCTACCGTTGGCACTGAATGCTGCCAGACAGCTGCCATATACAGAAATGGCATCCCCACTGGAGCGACTAAACAAGTAAATACAAGGAGCTACTCAGATTTCAACATCATGCTAAATGCGAAAATCCACCCGCTGAGTTTATTGAAATTTGAAAAGATACGATTTTCACCATACTTGATAACCGGCCTTGGGTTTCATAAATTTTACAGTCAAAATTATATCCTAGGTTCACCTTCTTCTGGTTCTGGATATGATGAACCGGTTTATTTATCAAAAGGATATTACAAAAACATTGGCTTAGGTTTCCAATATACACCTCGCAAAACTGAAGGGTTTTTAACATTAAATTTTGAGTTTAGAAAAGACATTGATAAAACTCATAATGAAATAAACATGAATGCGCGTCATTTTTCGATAGGGATTTTGGTTTTTGACTTGGCGTTGAACAATTCGTCATTAAAGGACTAATGAAGCGTAATTATAGCCAACGTAGCGTGGTTGTGAAAATCGCGATCGAATAATCAGTTGAGAATAAAACGCTTTAAATCAATCAATTCAGGTAAATCACTTTAATCTCAGCCTAATAATTTGCACGTAAAAAATTGAACGAATGAAAAACTTAACGCTTTTGCTTTCCATGCTTTTATTCGGATGTTACTTGTTCGCAACGCCGAAATCCGGTTCAATTAAACCCATTGATTTTAGTGCCACCCAAAGCATAAATATTCCAACCTCGAATTTAAACTCCAAGAGCCTTCAATACATCAGCAATGCTTCAAAAAGCAAAAATGTTAAGCCAAGGGGGAAAGTGGTGATTTTGACAAATTATAAGTATATCGGGTTGGCCTTTGTGCTGTTGGGTGTTTGCTTCCTCTTGGTAGCGCTCCTTCCTTGGGTAGCAGCCGGCACCTTGAGGGCTTGCCTAACCAGTATTACGCTTGGTTTTGTAATGGTTGGAATCAGATATATTGTTAGGCCAAAGAATAAGAAAAGTAAAAAGGAACAAGGGTGGTTTCGTAGAATATTTGGCGATGACTAATATTACCCCTACTTTCATCTCGAAATACAACAAAAAACAGGCAAACATGTAGGATGAGCGGAGAATTTTACAACTGATCTAAGAACTATTTATGAAAACCATATTACTTACCACTTTTCTCGCAGTTTTTGCCCTTTCCCAATCCCTGGGGCAAAGTACCTCCTCGCCTGCTGACTCCACAAAAAAAGAACCCATCCGATTGCTCAAAAAGGGGAAGTTTTCAATAGGAAGCTTGGCTCCCCTTCCAATTGAAAACCATTTCATAGGGCTAGGGTATGGATATACCGCCGAATTCAAAACAGCGTTCGTTGCAAACCCATACGCTGCCCGGGAGTTGAGAAAATCCTATCAGTATCAAGCTATGGAGACTGGCGCGAAGGTGATTTTTTATACGCTCATAGTTAAGTCATTTATCGATTCAATAAAAAAAGCAAAAGCTGTAAGTAATGGCAACTTTTATGGAAATTCAACTCCCGTAGTTGACTCAGTCAATCTTACCGTTATCGCAGGAATTTCCTTTTACGGCACAATAAAGAAGAGAAAACAAATCAAAAAAGCCGTTAGAGTATTTAACGGTGAACTTATTAGCAAATAAAATCGGTTCACATGAAAAACATTAGTTTAATATTTCTATGCTGTGCTTTTATTTTTTCCTCAGTGCTAAGCGGGCAGGTTTCTGAAAACTTGAAACAAGTCAATCTTCATTTGGAAAAAGGAAACTGGCAGGAAGCCTGGCGTGCATCTGCAAAACTTCAAGGGAAATCCGGAAAAAAGCAAATTTGTAATGGAGACCCGGTTATTCGGTTATTGCATGGTCACACCTCTCTGGCGATCGGCAATTATGACGAAGCGATGACTCAATTTTATTGCGACTGCGACTCATTAAATTCCGAGTCGTTGATGAAATGGAGAACGTTCTGTCAAGGCTTGGTAAGTGATAATCCGGGCTTTTCAAGTGCCCATTACTTACTCGGGGATGCGTTGGCAAGGTTGGAGAATTATGACAGCGCAAAAGTAGAATTTACCAAAGCAATAGAATTATCTACAAATAACTTTTTGGCACTGAACGCTCGTGGCGTAAATCAATGGATATTGTCGAAATCGAAAAATGAAACGATGTGCCTCCTGTGTACGGCCGACTGGGATTCTGCGGTCCTCCTAAAGCCCGATATGGCAGATGCAATTGTGAACAAAGGCGTTAGCTTTTTATTGGTTGGGGGGGATGAAGAACGCTGCATAAGCCTGTTTCAAAGGGCTATAGAATCAAAATCCGATTTTTCTTTGGCGCATAATGGGATCAAGGTAGCCTATCACGCTCAAGGAAATGTTGAAGGCTTTTTTGATGTAGCACCAAATGCAAAAAACGCTCCTTTTTCGAGACTTGATACTATAGTTCATTCATTGGATTCAATTGCAGAAGCAAGAGGGTTTGGCACACTGGCAATGTGTATTCCTACCCCTGCGACAATTGCTATTGGAGCTATTGCCTATTCGGCAGGGGCCGGAATTGAGATTGGAAATAATATAGATAGAGTATTAAATAGTACGCCGACCACGATCAATGATAATCAACAAAGATTGGCGGACAATTTAAAAGGCGGCGTTTACTCAATTCAAATTGAAGGAATTAACAAAAAAACTTTTCAGGAAGGCTTTCCAAGCGTGTCCGGCACCTGGTTTCTGTTAAATTATCCTTCAAAAATTTGGAAAATCAAATAACGAAACAATGAAAATTTATGTCACTTCCACGGTTTTATACTTGATCGCATCATGTATTGGATTGGCTCAACAACCTGCGCAGCATCCCAGATTGATTGCTTTTTCGCTTTCCAATGCAAGAAACATGCTTTCAAGCGACGAAGCGCTCAATGTAGGACATATTACCAAGGTTTGGGCAGTAGCAAGTGATTCATTGGGTGACGTCATAGTTGTGGGCGAAAGCGATCCCAATAGTCCATGCATCAGCCTTAATCTGCTTATTACTGCCTTGAAAACCAGAAATAAAATAAATAGCACTGTTGGTGACGACCCTGGAGTGAGTATCGAACCTTTTGACAAGTCATCTGATATGGATATTCAAAAAGTCAGGTACACAGGCGGGATTGAAGGAACAGACTATGGAAGAATTGTCTTTGAGGCAGATCTGCTGCTAAAGTTGCTTTCTGAAGGCTTTGTTTCTTCTGGAATCGAAGGTTTGCCCAGTGAAACCGATCTCTCCATTGACAACGAAAAAGACGGAAGGAAAAAAGAGATTTGGGAATCCAAATGGGACAGATCCTGGTTTTTCCCATTCAAGGTGAATTATCGGTCTGGATATGAATGTGTTGCTGCTACATCCTTAACTGTCAGGGTAAAAAACCAATCCGATGAATTGGTAAGATTGCCCAGAGGAACAACCTTGCCCGACGAAGAAAGTATAAGAAAACTCTTGAGCGAAGATCCGCTGCGAACCTCGCCATTGTACGCTAAATTGATTTCCCAGAATTTTGAGGCGCTTTCAAAGAATTTCCCCGTTTTGCAGGAGTTGAAAAATGCTTATGCCCTTTCTGGTTTATTTAACGACTTGTTGAAAAACAAGCCTTCCAACGAAATGCTGGTTTTTTGGGAGAATGGATTTGAATTGCGCAATATAGAAACGCCTGTAGAAATACCGACCTTGAGAATCCACATACCGGGACTTGCCTATAGTTACGGGCTTTCGGGGGGAGTGTCCGCCCAGTTTTTCTACAATACCGAACCAGTAGCCAGCCCTTCCGGGGTGTTTGCAGACCCTTGGACAGAAGAGGTTTTATTCAAGAACCCAGTTGCGATTAGAGATGGTGCAATCAAATCCCGTCCAAGCGCCAATGCCGTATCCTGGGTAATCCCCCTCGGTTTTGGCGAACCAAAATCTTGGACAATAGAATTAATTGAGAAGCTAAATCTGGAGGAAAAGGCAAGGATAGAAAGCCAATATCACCATGAAAACAAACCATGCACTTGCAGAAATACGCAAAGCATTTACTCAATTGCCAAAAGCAACCCGCCACTCATTCAGGCATTTGGTTGGAACCCCAAGACGGAAGGGAAAAACTTGTTTTCTTTCAGCGGGGAATTATCCGTCAATACAGGTGGCCGTGAAATTTACAACCCCACCAGAATTTACAAGGCTGCAAGCAGTGACCTGTCTGCCCAGGTTTATTCAAACCTCAAATATGTATATGACAACAAAGTTGAACTTAACCTTACTGTTCCTTATGTCCTAGCCCTGCAAATATTTGAACAACCCTCGACACTTCCTGGAATTGCAGACTATTCAATCAAACTCAATAGCGGGTTCGAAAGCCCATCCTTGACCAACAGAATTTTATTGTATTCAGGAGCAGGTAAGAATAACAAATGGAAATACCCGCAACTAATCCTCAATAATGCTGTGGTGCTCCCCTTTAGTGCCAAGGCTTTTGAATTTAAATTCGGAGATGAAGATGTGAACTTGCCACTCGGCGCAGAAGCGTGGTCATCCTCACACGGCATGGAACTTTCAATGCCGATAGGTCAGAAATTCCATCTGCAAGGTTTTGGTGTTTACAGGCGGACCTGGAAGGAATTCCAACCAAAGCAACTAATTACCTTGTTTTCAGTAATCTATCGGGTAGATGTTGAAAGTGATTTGTCCTTAATTTTAAGAAACAGGGCAGATTATATCAAAGCTCCTAAAAACCCATTCGGTGGAGATGGAGCGCAAAAATTTGAAAAAGAAGGGTCCGTCTGGACGCTTTCCTTCTTTTATCCAAGAAAATTTGGGTATAACTCCATCGGTATAGGATATTATTTCCCAAAATCTGACGCGGTAAAAGGAGGGATTGTACTGGATGTTTCGTTCGGCGGCGACAGGCTTTGGGATTATAGGAAATGGCATGGTAAGAAAACAGGCAAAAAACGATGACAATACCACTTTCGCCGACTTCTGCTAAAGCCTAGCTTAGCACATGTTGGGAATCTAAGCAACTGCAATTTTTCAGAGCCTACCCTCTCCCCAATCCCAACCTTACCTGCTCAATCCGCCTGCTGTCTGCTGCCACCACAGTCAGTAAAAACTTGTCCCAGGACACCTCCGCGCC